>CAYNLL010000272.1:0-4863 GCA_964398015.1 uncultured Opitutaceae bacterium
GCTCTGGACCTTCTCGTCGTAGTCCATCGTGTCGGTCGGGAAGGCGACCAGGATGTCGCGGCCCCCGAGGAAGAACGGCGCGACCTTCTGGCGCGCGGGGCTGAGCATCTCGATCCTCCAGAAGTCGGCCGCGAGCGGCGGGATCGTGACGAGGTCGCGTTCCTGGACAAAGCGTACGGCCTCGAGAGCGAGGTCCCTGACCAGTCCGGGCTGGCTGCCGGGCGGCAGGTGGTCCTGCTTCACCTTCTCCATCGCCGCCTTCCAGTCGTCCCCGAAGCCCATCTCCCTCGAGGCCCTTTTCAGCTCGGCGTCGCACCAGGCGAATTCGCGGTCGGCGATCGCAAGGAGGTCCTCCGGCGAGTAGGCGATCAACTCGTGGGCCAGCTCGGCCTCCAGTCCCTCGCGGCCGATCGGGTCGCCCACGATCGGCTCGTCCTTGCCGGATTCGATTCCCAAGACCTTTTCCTTCAGGAACTTCACGTATGCATCTAACTCAGAGTTGAGCCGCTCGCTCGACGTGCGCACCCACCAGGTGAACGCGGGGTCGTAGGCGTTGTAGAAATTGTACCAGTCGTCGAGCGACTTCCTGAGCTCCTCGGTCGCAGCCACCGCCCTGGAGGCGACCACCCGCGTCGCCGTGAGCGGTTCAACGGGCTTTGCCTCGGCGCCCGCGGGTTGCTTGGGTGCGTCCTCCCCCTTCAGCCCGGCCTGCAGGCTGGCCCTGACGCCCTTCACCTGGCCGGCGATCCGGTCAAGCGTGGCCGCCGCGGCCTGCGGCTCGACCGGCTCCATGAGCCTGCGGGATTCCTGAAGCCGGGCGATGTCCGCGGCGAAGGGGACGAGGGGCGCCATCTCGCGCTCGCGGGACTCCTCCCGGTCGAGCAGCCTCTGTTCGTAGTCGATCTGACGGCCGAGCAGCAGCCAGTCGACCCGCCCCTCGGTGCCCAGGCTGTCGTAGGGCATGGCGCCGAGGCGACTGTGCCACGCCGCGTAGAACTCGCGCAGCCGGCGGATCTGCAGCGCCGACCCGTCGACGCTGTAGAAGCGGATGAGCTCGTCCCTGTCCGCGACGAACCTCTCGACGAGCTCGCGCAGCTCGCTCGACTTCGGGAGGGTCATGCCCGAGATCTCGGCCGGGACGTAGTCCTCGGTCGCTCGCAGCGCGGCCGGCGAGGGCGGCAGACCCCCGTGGGCCGCGCAGGCAAGAAGGAGCGGAAGGAGGCAAGGGGCCAGGCGGGGGGCGAATCTCATGCCCGCAGCCAAGACCCGGCGTCCGCCGCGGTCAAACCCGGCCGGCTAGAGCTTCCATTCGACCGCCCCGTAGGCCCCCGCGGGCAGGGCGGGATAGCCGTTCACCGGCTGGTACTTCTTGTTGAGCAGGTTCTCGACGCGCGCCTTGAGCCTGAGGCGCGGCGTCGCCCGCCACTCAGCGTAGATCCGCGCCACCGCGTAGTCCGGGTCGTTCACCGTGAGGTAGGTGAGCGCATCGACGTCCTGGACCCCGGCGACCACCTGGACGCCGGCCCCGGCGCTCCAGCCTCCCCCAAAATCGCGCCACAGGTCCGCGCTCCCGCTGTCGCGCGGGCGCCGCAGGAGCCGCGTCCCGTCCGTCAGGTCGTCGGCCTCCATGTAGGTGTAGGCCGCGTGCAGCTCAAATCCGGCCGCAAACACGAGCTTCGCCTCGAGCTCGAGGCCGTCCGTGCGCGCCTGCTCCACGTTCTCGGTCGTCCCGGGGTAGACGTTGAAGTCGTAGACGATCAGGTCGCTGTACGCGCTCCGGAACCAGGTCGCGCTGATCGTCCCGCGCTTGTTCGGCAGGTACCAGTCGATCCCCGCGTCCCCGCCCCGGGAGCGCTCGGGCTGCAGGCCGGGGTTGCCGACGTAGCCCGTTGCGGCGCCGTAGAGTTCGAGGAAACTGGGGGCGTTGAAGCCGGTCCCGTAGCTGGCGCGCAGCTTGAGCGTGCGGTCCGGCGACAGCCACGCCGCCGTCGCGCGGCCCGTCACCGAGGAGCCGAAGGTGTCAAAGTCGTCGTAGCGCAGGCCGCCCGTCAGGTAGACGGACCGCAGGGGGTGCCACTCGTCCTCGGCGAACGCGGCCACGAGCGTCTGACGCTGGTCGATGTCGCCGTAGCCGTTGTCGAACGTGGTCTCATCCTCGGCCGTCACCCCCGCGGTGACGCGCTGGCCGGGAAGGCCGCTGTACGTCGCCTGGGCGTCGAGCACCGCCCTCCTGTTCCTCACGAGCGTCGTGTCCGCGAAGACGCCGGGCTCCTCGTCGAACGAGACGAAACGGCGGTCCTGCCCCCCCACGGTGACGTGGGCCGCCCAGTCGGGAGCGGGTTTGAGGTCCGCAAAGACGGTCGCGAGCCAGTTGCTCTCGGTCTCGTAGGCGTAGGGATCGTCCGTGTAGATGTCCCCCGGGTCGCCGTACCTGTCCTCGTAGCCCCTCAGCGTCGCGCCGACGCTGACCGCCTGGGAAACGTCGCGGTCCAGCCGCAGGACCAGGTTTTCGCCGTCGAACGCGTTGTTCGCGCGGTCGTTCTCCGTAAGCGAAGCCGAGGCCGACGCGGACCACGCCCAGGCGCCGCGCGAGCCCTGGGCATCGAGGGACCCCGTGACGGTGCCGAAGCTGCCCGCCTCGACGGCGACGTCCGCCGTCGGATCGCCGGAGCCCTTCTGCGCCCGGAGGGAAACGACCCCGCCGACCGCCTCGCTTCCGTAGAGCGTGCTCTGAGGCCCCTGTGCGACCTCGATCGTGTCCGTGGCCCCCAGGCGCGCGCCCCCCAGGAACACGGAATAGTCCGTGTTGGCGTCGTTGAGCCGGATGCCGTCGACCAGGAAGAGGGTCTGGTCCGAGTCCGCCCCCCGGGTGAAGACCGAAACGTCCGAGCCGGCGGCTCCGTTCGGGAACGCCGGCGCCCCCGGCACCGCTCCCAGCGCCGCAGCGGGCGTGTAGAGCTGCTGGCGCTCCAGGTCGGAGGCGGAGATCGTGTCGACCTCCGTGCCGAGGGTCCTGACGTCGTCGGGGGTGCGGGTGGCCACGACGACGACGGGCTCAAGCGCGTCGGCGGGTTCTGTCTGCGCGGAAACCGGGCCCGCCAAGAGGGCCAGGACGATGAGGCACCGGGGCGCGACGCGTTCCGGAAGCGATGTGCAGTTCATACGGGTACCTTGCTTCACTATTGCGATGAAGTTTTCGCTTGTGGCGCGCGCAATCGCGCCGGCGAATGTTGGATCCCGGGCCAGGTGTTCGGACTCCGCATATGTCTCCCGCCCGGCTGCCTTGCAGCCTAGCGGGCTTTTCCTCGCCCCTCGCCTTCACCGGGGTTGTGCCCCGATTGGCTTTGCCCGCGCCTACCAAAGGCGCGGTGATGGGTCTGTGATGCGATACCGCAGCGCAACTGTGGCCGATTCTGACGGCCTTCCATGAGTCCCGGAAGAGGGAGCAAAGAACGACGGACAGTTCGACGTTCGACTATCGGGGGATCGCCGGCAATCACAATCATATCATTAAATACAGATTTATTGATATGATGCTTGCCAACCGGGCCCGAATACGTTGCTTTTCTCCGGTTTCCCGAACTGATCATCCCCCTCATCACCATGGCCTCCCCACGTGAATCCGCCTCATTCGCCGCCCTGCGGCGCCTCTTCGAGTCGCGCATCGCCGTCCTCGACGGCGCAATGGGGACGATGATCCAGGCCCGCGGGCTGTCCGAGTCCGACTTCCGGGGAAGCCGGTTCGCTCAGCACCCGCGCGACCTGAAGGGCAACAACGACCTCCTGTCCCTCACCCGCCCCGACGTGATCGAGGACATCCACGGCGAGTACTTCGCCGCCGGAGCCGACATCGTCGAGACCAACACGTTCAACTCGACCTCGATCTCGCAGTCCGACTACGGGACCGAGTCGCTGATCGCCGAGTTGAACACGGCCGCCGCCGCCGCCGCGCGCCGCGCCGCCGACAAGGCCGAGCGGGCGACGCCGGGGCGCCCGCGCTTCGTGGCCGGGGCCATAGGGCCCCTCAGCCGGACGCTCTCCATGTCCCCCGACGTGAACCGGCCCGATTTCAGGGCCGTCACCTGGGACCAGGTTGTCGCGGCCTACCTCGAGCAGGCTCGCCCGCTCGCCGCGGCCGGCGTCGACGCGCTCCTCGTCGAGACCATTTTCGACACCCTCAACGCGAAGGCCGCGCTCTTCGCCCTCGAGGTCCTCTTCGACGAAACGGGCGTGCGCCTGCCCGTGATGGTGTCGGTCACGATCACCGACGCCTCGGGCCGGACGCTCTCGGGCCAGACGATCGGGGCGTTCTACGCGAGCATCGCCCATGCGAGGCCGTTCTCCGTGGGCATCAACTGCGCCCTGGGGGGACGCCAGATGAGGCCGTACATCGAGGAGCTCTCCTCGATCGCGTCCTGCTACGTGACGTGCTACCCGAACGCGGGCCTGCCGAACGCCTTCGGGGGCTACGACGAGACGCCCGCCGACATGGCGCGGGTCCTGGGGGAATACGCCTCGAACGGCTGGCTCAACATGGTGGGGGGATGCTGCGGCTCCACGCCCGCGCACATCGCCGCCATCGCCGAGGCCGTGCGCGGCCTCCCGCCGCGCCGGCCCGCCGAGAGGGCGGCCGCGCTGAGCCTGAGCGGGCTGGAGCAGCTCGTCATCTCCTGAGGCGCGGACCGACGATGCCCAACCCACCCCGTCCGTCCGCCTCCCAGTTCATCGTCATCGGCGAGCGCACGAACATCACGGGCTCCCCCAAGTTCGCGCGCGCCCTGAAGGCCGGCGACTGGGACGGGTGCCTTGCGATCGCGCGCCAGCAGGTCGAGAACGGGGCCAACCTGATCGACGTCAACGTGG
>CAYNLL010000273.1:0-4830 GCA_964398015.1 uncultured Opitutaceae bacterium
ACGGGAAGCCCGACGTCCTCCAGCAGATCGAGCACGGCGTGCTCACGATCGTCGGGGGATACAACTCGCTGGGGCGCCTCTACCGCGGCATCCAGGACGCGTCCCTGCACCAGTACACGTTCCTCGGCGACGCTGCGGACATGACCGACAACCAGGTGTTTCACGACCGCGACGGGGAGGCCCTCACGGTGCTCGCGAAGGCCGCCGTCGCCGGGGACCAGTCCGAGCCGAGGATCGACCATCTCCCGCCGCTCGGGTCTCCCGGCTCGGCCGACGACCGCTGGGTCTTCACCGAGGAGAACCCGCGGAGGGAGCTTGGCGTCGCGGGCGCGCTCGCTGCGGCCTCGCGCGCCCTCGCGCAGTTCAACGCCCCCCTCTCGCGGGACTGCCTGCGCATCGCCCGGGAACTCTGGGCCAGCGCGAAGGCGCCCGACACGTCCCTCGACCGCCTTGAGCCGGCGATCGAGCTCTACCAGGCGACGGGCGACAGGAGATACTCCACCGCCATCCTCGGCCTCGGCGACGCCATCGCAGCCCACGCCGACCGCGTGGGCTGGCTCGGCGCCCGGTCGCTCGCCCTCGTCAACGACCCCGCGTACGCGGCCAAGATCAGGTCCGCGCTGCGCGCCTACCGCGCGCAAGTCGACGCGCTCGGGGGAAGGACCCCCTACGGGCTGCCTTACGAGCCGAATATCTGGGGGGCGGGTTGGCTCGTCGAGCGTTTCGGGGTGCAGCAGTATTTCCTGCATGCCGGGGCGCCCGACATCTTCCCCAGCACGTACATGCTGCGCGCGGTCGACTTCATCCTCGGCTGCCACCCGGGGCCGAACACGGCCTCGTTCGTGTCGGGCGTGGGCGCCAAGTCCATGATCCCCGCGTATGGGATGAACCGCGCGGACTGGTCCTACATCCCCGGAGGAATCGTCTCGGGGACGGCCCTCATCCGGCCCGACTTCCCTGAGCTCCTCGAATGGCCTTTCCTCTGGCAGCAGGGCGAATATTGCCTAGGCTATCCCACGTCGGACTACGTATTCCTGATCCTCGCCGCCGACCACGTGCTCAAGAACCCCTAGCCCGCAGCCCCGCGCCAGGCGCAGACCCGATCCCGACCATGCCCTCCCTCAGCCCACGGCAGGCCCGACTGCGGCTCAAGGCGCTTCCCGGGTGGACGATGGGCGCCCGGGTGATCCGCCGCAGGTTTGAATTCAAGGGTTTTCTTGAGGCCGTCGACTTCGTCAACAGGGTCGCCGCAAAGGCTGAGAGGGCCAATCACCACCCCGACATCGACATCCGGTGGAACAAGGTGGCGCTGGCGCTCACCACCCATGACCAGGGAGGCCTGACAGAGAAGGACTTCTCGCTGGCGCGCCAGTGCGACCGGCTCTTCTCCCGGTCCCCAGGCTCGTGAACCGGCCGGGCACCACCGCGGCACGCGCGCAGACCGCGGGAGCGTAGCACGCCGATGCCCGAGGCGCACATCTACTGGATCCTTCCCGTCGCGGCGGCGGTCGCGGCCTTTCTCGTCCCGGGCTGGCTCCTCGGGCGAGCGTTCGGGACGCCGCTGGCGCCGGTGACGTCCTTCCTGGGCTCGGCCGCCGTCGTCTTCAACCTTGTCCTCGTGTTGGACGCGCTTCGGTTGCCGCTCAGCCTCTTCACCCTCGGCTGCGCCGGGGCGGCGGCCTCGGGGCTGATCCTGCTGTGGGCTCTGCGGCGGGGCCGACGCCCCCAGGGGCCGCCGGCGGAGGGCGGCGCGCTGCCGAGGGGCGTGGACTGGCTGTGGCTCCTTCCCCCCGCACTTGCGCTGGCCTCGATCGTGGCGCGGGGCGTCGTCGAGCCCCTCTCGGGCTATGACAACTCGTTTCGCTGGGACTATCTGGCGAGGCTCATGGCCGCGCGCCATTCGCTGCACGGCTATCCGCCGGTGCGGATGGAGGACTTTGACGTCTACCCGTGGTGCGATGGAATTCCGCCGCTGGTCCCGATCCTCAATTTCCTCATCTATGGGGCCTGCGGGTCGCAGGCGCCGCAGATGATTGCGGTGAGGTCTGCCTCCGAATTTGTCCTGCTGGGCGCGATCACCTACAGGTTTGCGAGGGACTTCTGGAACAGGGACGCCGGATGGCCGGCCGTCGCGGTCCTCTCGAGCAGCGCGCTCCTGGTCTGGGGGATCGCGATCGAGCAGGAGACAGGCATCACGGCGATAGCGCTCGTGGCGATGCTCTGCTTCCTCTCGACCGGCGGCGAGGACCGCGCCGCCGCCTTTTGGGCGGGAGTCGCGGCCGGCGTCGGCGCGATCAGCCGCGAATACGGCCTTTATTTTGTGATCCTTGGGGCCGCGCTCCTCGCCGCTTCGCGGCGGCGCAGGACGATCGGCTGGTTCCTCGCGCCGGCCCTCTGCACCGCATCGCCGTGGTACCTGAGAAACTGGTGGGTCACCGGCGACCCCGTTTATCCCGCGATGGGGCGCCTGTTCCCGACAAACGCGGTGCACGTCGAGATCATGCGGGACATCGCCGCGTTCATCGCAAGGAACATGCCCCCCCAGCCGGCGTTGGCCGTGCTCGCGGTGGTGATGGCGACGGCGGGCGCGGCGGCGCTCCTGGGACTGGCGGGCGCGGCCGTCACACGGGGGCGCGCCCTGCGGATCCTCTGCGGGATTGCGCTGATCACCCTGCTGTGGGCCTGGTCGATTCCCGTCACCGCCGGGGGCTGGAACTACTCCATGCGCGTCCTTCTTCCCGCAGTCGCCCTGGCCTCCGTCCTCGCGGGATGGGCCGGCAGGGCCAGGGGAGCCGCGCGGGCGGCGCTCGCCGCGATCCTTTCTCTCCTGGCGGCGGACGCCGCGCGGCGTGCGTGGACGCTGCCTGACTTCCCGCTGTCCTCGCCGTGGACCCTGTCCTTCTCCGAATGGCGGCAGGTCCGCGCCCAGGAGGAGCGCCACGACGGCGGCGATTTTTGGCCGATCCTCATCAGGGAGGCGGCGGGGCGCTTTATCGTTGTCGACAGCCCGGGACTCCAGATCTCCGTGAATGCCGCGGGGGGCCACGCCACCCCGTTCATGAGCCCAAGGTTCGCGCCCGCGCTCGACCCCTCCCTGCAGCCGGGCGCGGCCCTGGAGCGCTTGAGGGCCCTCGGCGTCCGGTTCGTGACCTTCTCGGTGCGCAATCCCGTGGTCAACGCCTTCGTCAGGCGCCACGCGACGCTGCGCGCGCTTGCGGACGACTATGCGCCGGTTGCCGACGTCCGCGGGTTCCTCATCTTCGACCTGCAGTACCTCTCCCGCAGGGAGGCCAAGGCGCCAGCCCCCCCGGGCGGGAAGCCGGCCCCCGCCAGGTGAATTGGGCCGCCCCTCAGTCCGCCCTTGCCCAGGCGAGGCCGTCGTCGACGCGGCCGACGTCGATAAGCCGCGTCACGCGCCACGACGCAAGGTCGATGACCGCCACCTTTCCGCTGGCGTCGCACGAGGCAAACGCGAGGGATCCGTCGGGGCTGACGAGCATTTCCTGCGGGGCCTTGGGCACGTCCAGCGTGCGCACCACCCGCATCGTGCTCAGGTCCACGACGCCGACCATCCTGACGGCCGGAAGCGCCACGAGAAGCCAGCGGCCGTCGGGGGTTGGAGCGGTGCCGTACGCGAGGCCAGGCAGAGGGATCGACGTGCTCACGGCATTGCTGGAGGTGTCGATGACGACAAGGCGAAGGGCCGTCTGGTCCGCCGTGAAGGCCCAGCGGTCGTCGACCGACAGCGCGATGCGCTGGGTCCACGGCGCCGCCTGGATCTTCGTGACGAGCTTCCTTGCGTCGAGGTCCAGGACGGAGACCGTGCCCGACTTGACGTTGGCCGTGTAGCCCCTGCGGCCGTCGCGCGTGATCGCCAGCATGTGCGACTCGGAGGCCCCCGTCGGGACCGAGCCCACGATCTTGAGCGTGGCAGGGTCGATGACCGTCACGGAGTCCTCGAGCTCGGTCGTCACATAGAGCAGCCCCTTGACGGGATCGAACACCGGGCGGTGGGGGCGGATGCCCCTGCCGAAATCGATCGTGCCGACGATCGTCCTGCTCTTGAGGTCGATCACGCGGATCAGCCGTCCGTCGGTGCCGGCCGTCCCCACGCCGGCGTTGCCGTAGATCGGCACATACGCGCGCGTCCCGTCAGGCGAGGCGGCGACCTCGTGGCCCGTCGTCCCCTCCTCCCTGATCGTGGCCACCTGGCGCCCGGCGCCGATGTCGACGATCGAGAGCGTGTCATCGCCCTTGTTGGCGACCAGCAGGAGGCCCGCCGAAGGGGCCGCGTGGGAGGCCGCGGCAAGCGCGGCCGCGAGGGCCGCGCAGAGGCCCGACCTGATCATGTTGGGGCGAGTCATGGTGCGCGCACTATCGCCGCCCGCCCGCGCAAAAGTCAAATCCGGCGGCCCCACGGGCTCCGCCGGGAGGGAGAGTTCACTTCTCCCCGGGAGGCCGCTCGGACGCCAGGCCCGGCTTCAGGGTGAAGCCGCGGACGCGGATCCCGTCCATCTTCGAGAGGATCAGGTCGGCATGCTCCGAAGCCACGTCCACCAGGGAATGCCTCTGGTGGATGTCGATCGCACCGACCACATTCGCAGGAAGCCGCGTCACGCCCGCCACCTTGCCCACGATCTCCGCCGTCGTGACCAGCTGCTTGCGCCCCACGTTGAAGAAGAGCGTCGTCATCCCGGCCTCCTTGCCCGTCCGGGGCGGCGGCGCCCTTACGGGTTCGTCGTCGGCAGCGACGGCGCGGGCGGCGGGCGGCGGCGCCTTCACGGGCTGGCGCTCCGCCGGCGCGCGCCGCTCCTCCGCAGCGGGGGCCTT
>CAYNLL010000274.1:0-4824 GCA_964398015.1 uncultured Opitutaceae bacterium
CGTCGAGAAGCTCAACCGCGTCATCACCAAGAGGTTCCTAAAGTTCCTCGACGAGGAGGCAAAGAACAGGCCCGAGCAGTACGCCGAGTTCTACAAGGAGTTCGGCGTCTTCCTGAAGGAGGGCGCGGCCCTCGACTTCACCCACAAGGAGCAGATCACGAAGCTGCTCAGGTTCGAGTCCTCCCTCACGGACAGCGGAAAGACGACGACGTTTGCCGACTATGTCTCGAGGATGGGCAGCGACCAGAAGGAGATCTTCTACCTGGTCGGGCCCAGCCGCGCGTCGATTGAGGCGGGACCCTACCTCGAGGGGTTCAAGGCGCGCAACCTGGAGGTCCTCTTCTGCTACGAGTCGGTCGACGAGTACGTGATGAACAACGTCCGCGAATTCGACGGGAAAAAAATCACGGCCGCCGACCACGCGGACGTGAAGCTCTCAGAGCAGCCCAAGTCCGAGGGCGCCCTCGGCGAAGCCGACGCGGCGGCGCTCGCGGGGTGGCTCAAGGAGACGCTCGGGGAGCGTGTGTCCGAGGTGAAGGCGAGCGACCGCCTCGTCGACTCCCCCGCCCTCGCGTTGAACGCGGACAAGTTCAGCTCGCCGCACATGCGCAGGCTCATGAAGGCGATGAACAAGGAGGGCGCGGACTCGCCGCTGCGCGTGAATCTCGAGATCAACCCGCGCCACGCCCTGATGAAGAGGCTGTCGGAGATGCGCACCTCCTCGCCCGAAAAGGCGAAGCTCGTGGCCGAGCAGGTCCTCGACAACGCGCTCATTTCCGCCGGCCTCCTCGACGACGCATCGGCGATGGTCAAGCGCCTCTACAAGATCCTGGAGTCCGTCTAGGCGGCCCGTGCGCGGACCAGGAGCACGGCCAGGGCGGTGGCACAGAGCAGGCTGACCGCCAACCCCGGCCCGAGGAGCCTCGAGTGGTACGTGAAGACGACCTCGCTCTCGCCGGCCGGGACCACCACCCCGCGCATCCACCCGTTGACCGGGAAGATCTCGGCGGGCCTCCCGCCGATCTGCGCCCCCCATCCGGGGTACCAGGCCTCCGCCAGCACGAGGATCCCCGGGGCGTCCGCCGTCGCGCGGACCACGACCCTCTCGGGTGCGAAACCGGAGACGACGGCCCCGGAGGCGTGGCGCCCCGGAGACGGGATGAAGGCCGGCGCGGAACCGCGCTCGAGGAGCGCCCTAGAATGGAAGTCGCGGCGCGCGGCCATCGCCTCCTCGGCGGCCGTCCAGTCCGCGACGACCTCGGCGTCGAAGGCCACGTACGCCCTCGGGTCCGGGTGGAGGCGGGGGACAAGCGTCCGGCTTCCCTGCTCAACGTCCGCGACCAGGTTGAGCGCATCCAGGCTGCCGGCGCGGCCGAAGAGGGCCGAGGGCAGCTGGATGAAGTCCGAGGCGGAGGCGGGCACCCCGGCGGCCCGGTGGAGGTAGCCCCACGTGCGCCTCAGGGACGGGGCGACGTAGCTGCAGTACGTGGAGAAACCCTGGATCATCCCTGCGTTCTCGCGGACCTCCGTGGAGTCGAAGGAGATCCTGGGCGGCGCTCCCCCGGGGACGAAGAGGCCCTCCGCGACTGCCGCCGCCCTCACCTCGGCGTCGGCGGTGGGAGGACCGGACCGGGAGTACACCGGCGCCTGCAGGGCGATCGCCCAAAGCCAGTTCACGGCGCAGAACATCGCCACCATGCAGCCGATCAGGCCCTCACGCCCCGGCCATCGCGCGCGCTCGTGCCAGAGGGCCACGAGGAGCGCGGCGGCGAGAACCGGTCCCGCGTGGGCAACGTAGTACACCCCGGCGCCCCCGCCGCCGCGCACGACGTAGGGCTCGAGCCAGACGACCCAGCCGATGCAGACAGCGAGGCCCGCCGCAAGGGTGAGAAGGGGCCGCGGCGGGCGGCGGGTGAGCGCGAGGGCCCCCGTGCCCATGAGCGCGGCTGCAAAGAGGATCCCGTAGCGGGAGGGGATCCGCACGGCCGCAGCGCCCGGGACGACGTGGGCCACCCAGCGCAGGAACGGGGCCCTGTCCCCTGCGGCGAGGAGCGCGCCCGCGAGCCCCATTCCCAGCAGGCCGCGGACGTTGCGGTCGCGCCAGAGCCACACCCCCCCCATGGCGGCGAAGAGCGGCACAAGGCCGCAGTGCAGCCCGTACTCCCAGTTGGGCGCGTAGCCCGCCGACGTCGGCACGATCAGGGAGAGCCAGCTCGGCGCGGGCATCCCGTTGGCGACGGCAAAGCCCAGGGAAGCCAGCGGGCGGTTCCCCTGCCCCACAAGCTCGAGAAAGGGCAGAAGCGCGGCGGCCGCCAGGCCGATCCCGAGGGTCCCTGCGGCGAAGAGGCCGAGGGCGTTGCGAAGCTTGGCCAAGAGGTCCCCCCTGTCCCGCGGAATCTCCTGGCGGCAGACCAGGAACGCGACGAGCCCCAGGAGCTCCACGTACAGCAGCGGCGGCTGGCCGGCGAGGATGGCGAGGCCGACGGCGGCGGCAAAACCGGCGCCCGCCCCGGCCTCCCACCGGTCCTGGAGGCGGGCCCCCAACCAGAGGAGCGTCGGCAGCCAGCAGAGCGAGAAATACCCCTCCACGATCCCCATCCCGAGGCGGGCCGTGAACGCGCTGCCCAGGGCCATCCCGGCGCCGACCATCCAGCTCGCCGCCGCGCCCGCGCCCAGCGTGCGCCCGAGCCGTACCCCCCCGTAGACAGCCAGGGCCTGGTGCAGGAAGACCGACGCGGCCACCCCGCCGTACACACCCAGGGCCAGGACGAGGAGGTTCGGCGGATAGAGCGAGGCGGTCTCGATGTCCGACAGGAACGGGCGCCCCAGGCCGACATAGGGGTTCCAGAGGGGAACCCGGCCGGCCAGCAGGGCGTCGCGGAAGTACGCCTTGTAAAAGAGGTGCATCCTCTCGAAATCGTATCCGTCGAAGAAGTTCGGGCGCTGGAGCAGCATCCAAACGGTGGAGACCGCGGCGATCAGGAGCGCGCCGGCCAGGAGCGCGGCGCCGGGCGATGCCTCGCGGTTGTCCATGGCGCCAGTGACTCAGAATTGGCCCGCCCGGGCAACTTCCCGTTGGCGGCCGTCTATTTCCTGGGGTGCCCGCCGTCGAGCATTTCCAGCCTGAAATTTCCGCGGAAAAGCGCCCGCAGACTGGCTTCCACCGCCGCATTGCGTAGAATGGCCGAAACATCAAATCCCCCAACATCATGCTCAAGCACCTCCTCTCCGTCGCCGCATGCGCGTTGCTCATCGCGCCCCTGCGCTCGCAAACGGCGGCCTCGCCCGACGAAACCCGCCTCCTCCGTTTTCCCGCGACCAACGGAAGGCAGGTCGTGTTCTCCTACGCGGACCAGCTCTACTCCGTGGGGCTCCAGGGAGGCGAGGCCCGGCGGCTGACCAACGGCCCCGGCTACGCCGTGTTCCCGCGGTTTTCCCCCGACGGCGCCCAGATCGCGTTCACGGCCCAGTACGACGGGAACACCGAGGTCTACCTGATGCCCGCGGAGGGCGGCACCCCGAAGAGGCTGACCTACACCGCGACCCTCTCGCGCGACGACCTCGGGGACCGCATGGGGCCGAACAACATCGTGATGGCCTGGAAGAACACGACGCCGGAGATCGCCTTCCGCTCGCGCATGATCTCGTTCAACTCATTCAACGGTCAGCTCTTCACCGTGGGCGAGGACGGGGACCTCCCCAGGCAGCTTCCCGTGCCGCGCGGAGGCTTCCTGTCCTTCTCGCCGGACGACACCAAGATGGCCTACAACCGCGTCTTCCGCGAATTCCGGACATGGAAGGACTACCGCGGCGGCATGGCCGACGACATCTGGATCTACGACCTCAAGACCGGCGCGATCGAGAACATCACGAACAACCCGGCTCAGGACATCATCCCGATGTGGGCCCCCAACAACCGGATTTACTTTCTCTCGGACCGCGAGGCCGACGGCGCAAAGCGCCTGAACCTCTACAGCTACGACCTCGCGACCAAGGCGACGGTCCAGCACACGCACTTCAAGGACTTCGACATCAAGTTCCCGTCCCTCGGCGGCGGAATCATCGTCTTCGAGGAGGCCGGGTACATCTGGTCCTTCGACATCGCCGCGGGAGAGGCGAAGCGGGTCCCGATCACGGTCCGGGACGACTTCGTCACGTCGCGCCCGGAGGTCATCAACGTCTCAAAGAATGTGGAGAGCGTCTCCGCCTCGCCCGACGGCAAGAGGGTCGTCGTTAGCGCCCGGGGCGCCCTCTTCTCCGTCCCCGCAAAGGACGGCGCGACCCGCGAGCTGACGCGCGCGTCGGGCGTCCACGAGCGCGACGCCCGCTGGTCTCCGGACGGCAAGTGGCTGGCCTACCTTTCGGACGCCTCGGGGGAGAACGAGCTCTACGTGAGGCCGCAGGACGGGAGCGCCGAGCCCACGCAGCTGACCACCAACGCGGACACGTACTACTACAGGGCCGTGTGGTCGCCCGACAGCAAGAAGCTGCTGTGGGCCGACAGGCTTCAGCGCCTGCGCTACGTGACCGTCGAGACGAAGGCGGTCACGCTGGTCGACACGACGACCGCTTTCGAGATCCGCCAGTACGCATGGTCGCCGGACAGCCAGTGGATCACCTGGACCCGTCCGGAGGAGGAGTCACTGGCGAAGGTCTGGTTGTACTCCCTTGCGAGCGCCAGGAAGTTTGAGGTGACGGACGGATGGTACCAGGCCGACTCGCCCGCGTTTAGCGACGACGGGAAGTACCTGCTCTTCGCCTCCGGCCGCGACTTCAACCGGACGTTGAGCGACATCGAGTTCGACCACGTCTACAAGGACCTCC
>CAYNLL010000275.1:0-4816 GCA_964398015.1 uncultured Opitutaceae bacterium
GTTCACGCACCCGCCGATGGACGTCTTCCCCGAGTGGCTCTTCCCGGGGATGAAGGAGCAGCCCAAGCTCACCCAGCAGACGGAAAGCGCCTTCTTCTCCGACGGCCGCTCGGACCGCGTGGCGCCCCTGGGCACGGTCCCCGCCTCGTACGGCCCCGTCGACCCGCCGCTGCGCGACGACGACTTCCTCTACCAGGGCAAGCTGCCGGGCGGGACATGGGCGCGCGGCTTCCCCGCGTCGGTCAAGGTGAACCTCAAGCTCCTGGAGCGCGGGCGCGACCGGTTCACGATCTACTGCTCGCCCTGCCACGGGGCGGTGGGCGATGGCAACGGGATCACCAAGAAGTACGGGATGGGGGCCACGCCCTCCTACCACGACGACCGCCTGCGCCAGATGGCCGAGGGCGAGATCTTCAACACGATCACCAACGGCAAGGGCCAGATGAACCCCTACGGCGACAAGCTGGCTCCCCAGGACCGCTGGGCGGTCATCGCCTACGTGAGGGCCCTCCAGCGCGCCCAGACCGGCACGGTGGCGGACGTCCCCGGCGACCACAAGGCGGAGCTCGGAATCAAATGAGCGCACCCGGATCCTCAAAGGCACTGACAATCGGGCTCGCCGGGGTGGCGGTGACCGCGCTCGGCCTCCTGGTGTCGCCGGCCCACGCGATCGCCACGGCGTGGCTGGTCGGGATCGGCTTCTGGACGGCGATCGCGATCGGCATGCTGATGCTGATCCTCATCCACCACATCTTCGACGCTTCGTGGTCGGTCGTGCTGCGCCGGCAGTACGAGCACGGCGTGGCCGCGTTCCCGTGGCTCCTGCTCCTCTTCCTGCCGCTGATCCTCGCCTCGCTCCTCGGCCACAGGGACCTGGTGTGGCCGTGGATGAGTCCGGAGCACCAGCTGAGCACAGGCCACACCGTCAGGACGGACATCCTCTACGAGAAGAAGGCCGCCTTCCTCAACCTCCCGCTCTTCACGGCCCTCTCGGTGGTGTTCTTCGGCCTTTGGATCTGGATCGCTGCGCGACTGAGGAAGGCCTCCTTCACCCAGGACGGCGACGGCGACGTGAAGTGGACGCGCATGAACGGCAAGACGGCGGGCTTCGGGATCCCGGTGCTGGCCCTCACGCTGACGCTCGCCGCCATCTACTGGTTCAAGAGCCTCGAGTACCACTGGTTCTCGACGATGTACGGCGTCTGGTACTTCTCGGACTGCATGCGCGGCGCCCTCTCGTGCGGGGTCATCATCATGCTCTGGCTCTACAACCGCGGCGACCTGAAGGGCATCCTCAAGACCGACCACCTCTGGGCGATCGGCCAGCTGATGCTCACCTTCACGGTCTTCTGGGCCTACATCTCCTTCTCGCAGTACTTCCTCATCTGGAACGCCAACGTCCCCGAGGAGACCTTCTGGTACAACATCCGCGAGTACGGCGACTGGTGGTACGTGAGCCTGTTCCTGGTCTTCGGCAACTTCCTGCTGCCGTTCCTGCTGCTGCTCTCCTACCGCTTCAAGGTGACCCACAAGACGATCCGCAGGATCGCCTACCTCATCCTCCTGGTGATCTTCGTCGACATCTGCTACAACATCCTGCCCGCGCTCAAGGACGAGAAGGGCAACCCGCTCCCGTTCTTCTCGATCAACCTGCTGTGGGCCCTCACCTCCGTGGCGGGGGTGGGCGGGGTGGCCATCTCGGCCTACCTGCGCAGCTTCCCCAAGACAAAGCTGATCCCGATCCGCGACCCGCGGATCGGCGAATGCCTCAGACACCATGAGTGACCCGACCGCACCCGCGCCGCGGCCCGTCTCCCTTGTGGCGGTGGCCGCCATCTTCCTTCTGCTCTCCCTTTTCGGGCTGATCGCGAAGCGCGCCTACCTCCACCACCTGGCGCCCGCGCCCCAGAACGAGGTGCCCGACAACCTTGCCAAGGACCTCGCGTGGAGGGCCACGCCGGCCGACCGCCGCGCCGCGCTGGCGGACCTGAAGAAGAAGCAGGCCGAGCAGGCCGCCTCCTACGGCTGGGTGGACCAGAAGGCCGGCGTCGTCCAGCTGCCGATCCCCCGGGCCATGGAGCTCGTCGTGAAGCAATACGGCGGCCAAAACTGAAATGAAGAGCGAATACACGCCCTCTGATTCGTCTTCGCGCTACCCGCTGATGGCGCTGCTCTTCGCGGGAGCCCTCTGGCTTGTGGCGAGCGGAATCCTCGCGGTGGTGGCCTCGATCCAGCTGCACGAGCCCCAGTTCCTCTCGGGCTGCGCGCTCCTGACCTACGGAAGGATGACCTCGCTCTCGGAGACGGCCTTCGTCTACGGCTGGCTGGCCAACGCCGGGCTCGGGCTTGCCCTCTGGGTGCTCGGGCGCCTGGCGGGGGAGCCCCTCCGGGGCCAGAGCTGGGCGCTCTGGGGGACGCTCTTCTGGAACCTAGGCGTCGCCGGGGCGCTGGTCGGGGTCGCGACGGGGGACGCGACGGGCTTCGAGCTCCTCGGGCTCCCGAAGTACGTCCAGCTGATCCTGCTCTTCTCCTATGCCTCGATCGCGGTGCCAGGGATCCTGGCATGGTCGGGGAGGCTGCGCCGGATCTCCTACGCCTCGCAGTGGTACGGTGCCGCTGCCCTCTTCGTCTTTCCGTGGGTCCTCTCCATCGCCCACGTGATGCTTTTCTCCGTCCCCGTGCGCGGCGTCCTCCAGGCCATCGTGGCGGGGTGGTACGCCCAGTCCGCCTGGACCCTGTGGCTGGCGCCGCTCGCGCTGTCGGTGGCCTACTACGTGGTCCCGAAGGTGACGGGGAAGCTCCTTCCGTCCTATGAGTTCGCGTCGCTCGGCTTCTGGTGCCTGGTCTTCGTGGGCGGCCTCACCGGGGGACGCCACCTGGTCGGCGGCCCCGTGCCGGCGTGGATCCCTTCGCTCGCGGTCGTCTCCTGCGCCCTGCTGCTGTTCCACACCTTCATCGTGTTCCTCAACCTAAGGGGCGCGTTCTTCGGCGGGGGCGTGGCGCTCAAGTTCATCGGCTTTGGCCTCGGGGCCTACATCATCGGAGCCCTCCTCGACGCCGCGACCGCGTTTCGCGGGGTGGCGGCCTTCACCCAGTTCACGTACTTCGACGAGCTCCAGAAGCAGGTCGCGCTCTACGCGGCGGCCACCGCCATCCTCCTCGGAGGCATCTACTACGCGCTGCCGCGGATCACCGGGAAGGCGTGGCTTTCCGCCGGGCTCGTGCGCGCCCACCTGGTCATCACCCTCGGGGGCATCGTTCTGCTCGTCGGGACGCTCTTTGTCGCCGCCCAGATCCAGGGCCAGGACCTCCTCGACCCGAAGATTCCGTTCCCGGAGATCGTGCGCCACACGCGGCCCTGGCTGCTGGGCGTGACGGCGGCCTACGGCCTGCTCCTCGTCGGCAACATTGTGTTCCTCGTCAACTTCTACACGTCGGCCTGCGAGATCCTGAACATCTCTGAAAAGGCGCAGTTCAACCCGCCAGCGGCGCTGGAGACCCACGCCCCGTGAAGAGCAACCTCGTCTTCTTCCTGGGCATCTTCGCCGCGCTCGGAATCTCATGGGCGGGGATCGTCCTCGGCTCGAATTCGCAGCTGGGGGGCCTCGCCCCCTATTACGACGAAAGCCAGGCCACGGCCTATCCGGAGTGGTTCCCTGGCGAGGCCGCCCGCGGCCAGCTGGTCTACAAGGACCTGGGGTGCGCGCAGTGCCACACGCAGCAGGTGCGCCGGCCGGGCTTTGGCTCCGACCAGGAGCGCGGCTGGGGCGAGCGCCAGAGCGTCGCCCGCGACTACATCTACCAGCCCTTCCCTCAGCTCGGCGCCTCGAGGGTGGGGCCCGACCTGACGAATCTCGCCGACCGGAAGCCGATGGCGCCGACGGCCGAGGACCTGCTCGAGATGCTCTACACCGGTTCGGATGGCATGCCCTCCTACCGCTTCCTGTTCGAGAGGCGCCATGTCGGCGTGGGCGCGCAGCCCTCGGACCAGAAGCTCTTGCTGACGGGAGCCGCCGCCCCCGCGGCCGGCTGGGAGGTCGTCCCGACCTCCCGCGCCCTGGCGCTGATCAGCTACCTGTTGAATTCGAAGACGACGTACGACTATCCGGAGGCCCTGCCGGTAGTGCCGCCCAAGGCCGAGGGTGAGGCTCCCGCCGCGAAGCCCGCCGCACCCGCGCCTGCCGTGACCTCAAAGAGCGTTCCCAATGCGGGGGCGCCGGCCCCGGCCGCAGCCGCGCCGGTGGCACCCGGAGCGGCGGCGCCTGCGCCTTCAGGTGCAACGCCTCCGGCTGCTCTGCCGGGTGGCGCACCTGCAGCAGAGGCTCCAGCGGCGGCAACACCGGCCCCGTCAGGCGCGGCCGCCGCAACCCCATCCCCTTCGGCGCCCGTCACACCCGCTCACGCCGCGGCGACGACACCAGTGCCCGCCGCCGCGGCAGCACCGTCGGCGCCCGCGACACCAACGCCCTCGGCCACCGCCGCGCCCTCTGCTCCAGGAGGTGCCAAATGAGCGAGGAACCGAAACTCGATCCACGCCTCGACCAGGCCGCGGTTTCCGACGAGGGGATGCTGGATTCCCATGAGCGGGTTCTCGGCCGACACCCGGACGACGGCGGCCACTACAAGCTGCTTCCGATTGCCATCCTGTTCACGCTGAGCGGGCTGATCCTCTTCTCAGGCACGTACCTTAACCGGTACACGGGCCACTACAGCCCCCTTATCTTCAATGAGACCGCAAAGCCGGCGGCGGCGGGTGCGGCGATGGCGAAGCTGGACCCGGTCGCCGTGGGCAAGGGAGCGTTCAAGCAGGTCTGCA
>CAYNLL010000276.1:0-4812 GCA_964398015.1 uncultured Opitutaceae bacterium
CACCACCATACGGTCGTTGGAGCCGTAGGGGTCCATCGACTCGTACATCCTGTCGTCCTCACCGCGCTCCTTCGTCCAGGCGCTCGCGCGGGCGCGGGCTCCGGAGGACGAATAGGCTGGAAGTGCGGGTGCAAGGAGCCTCGCGCGGCGCTCGGCCGAGGGATCCATCCTCGACAGGGGCTCCGTGTCCTGTTGGCGCGCTGATGTCGGCGTGGCCTCGAATTCACGGTCGGAGCCGAAGACGTCGCGGGTGCCCAGGACGGGAGCGGGCTCTCGGAAATCTGAGAGCGCCACCGCGATGCCGTCGGTGAAGAGGGAGTGCGAGGGAGCCTGCGCGACGACGGCCGCGGGAACCTGAGTCATGTGGGAGGATCCGCCGGTGACTTCGTGCGCCGGCTTCGCGACGGCGGCAACCGCGGCCTCGCGCTGCTCCAGGGGGGCGTTCTCGTGCTTGGCAACCTGCGGCGCGGGCGCCGGCGCGACCGCGAGCGCGGCGGGAGCCGGTCTCGGGGCTGTCATCGTGGACTCGGAGCGCAGGCCGATCTGGCGCACGCCCGCCCATGTCAGGGCCAATGCGGCGACCGCGCCGAGCGGAAGGGAATGGCGGTAGGCCAGTGCAAATATTCTCGAGGCTCCGTCCCACCAAGGGCGCTTGACGACGATGGCCGCCAGTTGCTTGGCCCTGATCTGAGTCTCAAACGTCACCCAGAACTCCGAGGGAGGCCGCTCGGCCCTTTTCAGCCTCAGCAGGTCCTCAACCGTCACCTTGCGCTTGTAATCCTCACTCATTTGCGCAAATAGGGTTGCAACTCGGCCTGAAGCAACTGTTTTGCATAATGCAGCCGCGAGCGCACGGTTCCGACCGAGCAATTGAGAACATCAGCGATCTCCTGATGGCTGAGCCCGTCGATTTCGAATAAAGTCACCACTGTGCGATGATTGATAGACAGTTTTTGCATCGCATCGTTCAATTTTTCCTGAAGTTCTCGCACGAAGGACTCCCTTCCCGCACCCGTGTTATCGGTCAGTGCGTCAATAACTTCCCGAGAAACCGGGTCCTCCTCGCGGATCGCCTCAAGGCTGAAGAAGGACCTCAGGCGGTTCTTCCTGAGGTGGCTCAGTGTCGAATTGACCGCGATGCGGTACAGCCACGTGAAGAAGGAGGCCTGGCCCTGGAAGCGCTGGATGGACTGGAAGGCCTTGATGAAGGCGTCCTGCGCAAGGTCCGCCGCATCCTCCCTGTTCGAGGTCATGTTGTAGACGATGCCGACCACCCGCTCCCGGTACTTGCTGATCAGGATGTCGAAGGCGGCCACATCCCCACCCTGCACGCGGCGAACGACGGCCAGATCGGCGTCCGCCTCAAGCTTGCGCTCCGGCGTGACCACGAGGGTCTTCTCGAGGGCGTTGCTCGCGTTCATTAGGTGACGACAGGCAAGTCCAGCCCCCGCCCCATGGCAAATCGAAACCGCGCGCGGAGGGCGGCGGCGCTCATGAGGCGGGCCTCAGCGCGGCGACCTGCGCCAGCAGGACGTCGCCCAGCAGGAGCAGGTGCTGGGTGGGCGCCAGGCCGGGCCACTCGGCAAGGGCGGCGCGGGCGGCGTCCACCTCCCTCACGACCGCCGCCTCGACCACGTCGAAGACGCCCAGCTCGAGCATCTGCTTGAGCCGCAGCTCGGGCATCGGCGGCTGCAGGCCGCCTATCTCCCCGGCAAGCGCCGCTCGCTCGAAGGGAGGCAGCCGGTCCATGAGGGCGAAGAGCGGGAGCGTGAGCTTGCCGCTGGCGAGGTCCGTGCCGAGCGTCTTGCCGATCTTCTCCTCCCTCCCGAAAAAATCAGCAAGGTCGTCGTAGATCTGGTAGGCGACGCCGAGGTGCCGCCCGAAGCGGTCGGCGGCCTCCACGTAGCCCGACTCCGCACCGGCCAGGCGGGCGCCGAGGAAGCAGGACACCCGGAACAGCTCGGCCGTCTTCAAGTCGATGATGCGCTGGTAGTCGGCGGGCGTGACGTCCGTCGAGCGCCGTCGCATGGTCTGGACGATCTCCCCGGCGCAGACCTTGCGCGTGGACTCGGAGACCGCCGCGCAGACCTCGGTCGTCGGAAACTCGGTCGCCAGATGCAGCGCGTGCGCAAACAGGGCGTCTCCCAGGAGCACGGCAGGCGTCGGCCCAAACTCGCGCATCGCCGTCCTGCGGCCCCGGCGCACCTCCGCGGAGTCCATGATGTCGTCGTGGACCAGCGTCGCCAGGTGCACGAGCTCGACCACGGCGGCCGCGCGGACCAGGTCAGGCGACGGCGCGGCCTCGTCGCGCCATCCGCTCAGGAAGACGAGCGCGGGCCTGATCCTCTTGCCCGAAGTGTCGATGCAGTAGTTCACCATCGACCGGATCTCGGGTTCGAACGCCGCAAGCTGGACCTGGAGGAAATGGTCGAGCGCCGCCATCTGCGGGGCCAGCATCGCAAAGACGCCGGCGAACGCGTGCGGTTTCCCAGGATGCGGGACGGCGGGGGATTGGGTCCGAGCCATGGACGAACGGACCCTAACCCGAAATCGGGAAATCACCAATCAATTGTCGACTCTGGAGAGGCTCCCTGCGGGTCAGGGAACCTCGTAGACCTCGACCAGGGCGTTGCCCGTGGCGCCACCGGCACCCGACAGCTGGACCGTGTAGGAACCGGGGTCCAGGACGATGAGAATCGCCGAGTCGGCGCTGCCCACGGTGTAGGCGAACGCGCCCGACTCCTTCGCCGCCAGCATCACCAGGCCAGGATCGTTGCCCATCCCCCATGAGAAGTTCTCACGCACGACGGTCCCGGCGCTGTTGAAGATCTGAAGGCGGGGCGTCGAGAGCGTCCCCGCAACCCCCAGCGCGGCCAGGCCCGGGCCGGCGCCGCGGATCAGAAGCTTCTTTGGCGCGCTGCCGTTGATGAAGAATCCGCCGATAAGGACGTCGCCACCGGTGCCGACGGCCCCGCGGGTCGAAAGGTTGACCAGCTTGTCCGCCGTGAAGGGCGAGTAGGCGTCGAGGTCCCAGACCTCGACCAAGGCCACGCCTGTGTCGCCGCCGGCGCCGGAGACCGTCGCCGTGTACGCGCCGGGCGCGAACGAGCCCACGTACGCCGAGTCAAGGCTGCCCACGGTGAGGCCGAAAGCGCCCGAGGCCGCCTCTGCCGCCACCACCTGCGCCGTGCCCGTCGGGGTCGAGCTCCAGCCCGAGTTCACCGCAATCGTGCCCGAGGAGTTGGCGACGGTCAGCGTGGTCGCCGCAAGCGCACCCGAGACGCCGAAGCCCGTCAACGCCGGGCCGATGCCTCGAATCAGCAGGTTCTTGGGCACGCTGCCGCCCACGTAGAAGCCCGCGATCAGGTCGTCGGTGCCCACGACGCCGCGCGTCGAGAGGTTCCGCAGGGTGCCGTCGCTGAAGGTGCCGCCGGAGACCAGGCCGGCCAGGATGGGTCCGCCGGACGGCCCGGTGAGGGTCGCCGTCAGCAGCGCCGTTGTCGGGTTCAACGTGCCGGAGAGCGTGTTGTTGCCCTTGGTGAGGATCGAGAACGCCCCGGTGGAGTCGATGGAGCCGCTCGCCCCGTAGCCGACGTCCGTGAGCGCGCCGTTGGTCAGGTAGACCATGATCTCTCCGTCGGCGCCGACGATGGCGGTGAACGAGCTGTTCGCCTGGCCCGTGAAGTTGCCCGTGTAGTAGCCCGCGGCGACCGCGGCACCGGAGGCCGCAGCGGCCGAACCGATGAAGGTCTCACCGCCTGAAAGCGTTCCGCTCACGCCCAGCGACGAGGCCGAGCCGGTGATGGCGTTGGTGCTCGACGAGAGGGCGCCGCCGGAGCTGACCGTGATGTCGGGCAGGTACGCGGGGGAGGTGGAGACGCCCACCTTCTGCTCGCCGATGAAGGTCCCGGAGATGCCGTCGATGACGATTAAGCCGAAGGCGCCGCTGTCGGTCAGCCCCTGGTAGTTGCCGAAATAGGCGACGGTGCTGCTGCCGCTCGTCACGGGCGCGGCCTCGACCACGATGGAGCTCGAGGTGGTGACCTGGCCCGCGAAGTCGGTCGCGATGGCCGTCAGCGTGTAGATCCCCGTTGACGGCGGCGTGAAGGATACCGTGTACGGGGGCGTGGTCACCGTTCCGATGGCGATCCCGTCCTCGAAGAACTCGACCTGGGCGATCGTGCCCGTCGACGACGTGGCGTTCGCCGAGATGCTCACCGGCGTGCCCACCGTCAGGATGCTTCCCGCCGAAGGCGACGTGAGGCTCACGGTCGGCGGCGGCGGCGCCACCACGTTAACCGTGATCGGCGGGCTGTTGCTCTTGTCGCCGAGGTTGTCGATCACCTGCGCGGTGATCGTGTAGAACCCGAGGTTGGTCGGCGTCCAGACCACCGAATACGGGTACCTGCTCGCCGTCGAGAGGGCGACGCTGTCCACGAGGAAGGAGACGGAGGCGACATTGCCGTTGGGCGCGGTGGCCGTCGCCATGAGGGTGACCGGCGTGTTCACCACGACGTTGGCCAGGGGGGCGGGCGCGGTGAGCGTGACCGTGGGTGGGATGCCCAGCACCACGCTGCCGGAGGAGCCTCCCGAGGTGACCGTCACGGTCACATCGGGGGATATGCCCTGGAACCCGAGCGCGTCGGTCGCGATCGCCTCGAGCTCGCTGTCCTCGGGCTGTCCGGTCGTGGAGTTCACCTTCTGGACCGGGGTGAAGGAGATCGTGTAGACGCTCACCCCGGCGACGCCGGGCGCGGTGCCCACCACGGAGCCGTCCTGGAAGAACTGGACCTGGGTGATGGCGATCGGGTT
>CAYNLL010000277.1:0-4790 GCA_964398015.1 uncultured Opitutaceae bacterium
CAGCAGCCGCCGGACGATCGTGAAGCCCGACAGGTTCGACTTCATGGCGTCCTGCACGGTCGACATGAACGAGATCGCGGCGTCGGGCTCCATTCTCGCGAGGATCTTTCGCACCCCCGCGTCGAGGATATGCGGATCGTGCGGGCTGTGCACGAGGAACACGATGAAGCGGTTGGAGTTCTGATCCCACGGCCTGTAGACTTCAAAGTGCGACGAGGGGGGGCTGATGTCGCCCAGCCCGTTGATGTCGTTGACCACTCCTACGATCTCGCTCCACTCCGGGGTCGGTTTCTGCGGGTCGCCGATCCTCTTTCCGATGGGGTCCTGCCCCGGCCAGAACTTCGCCGCCATGGAGTGGCTGATGACGGCCACATTTCGCGAGCCGGGCCGGTCGGCGTCGCTGAAGTCGCGACCCTGCTCAAGACGAATGCCGCAGGCGCCGAAGAAGCCCGGCGAGACCCAATTGAAGGCGGCAACGGGTTCCTTTCCCTTGGGCGGCGCGGGCTGCCCCTCCACAAGGAAGCCGTCCCCGCGTCCCGAGCCGAAGATCGGGAGCCCCCGGGAGATCGCGGCCTGGTCCACGCCGGGAAGCGCACGCAGCTCCGTGCGAAAATGGTCTCCAAAGGCCCTGGTGCGCTCGTCGCGCTCGTCTCCGTAGCGCTGCGCGGAAACGGAGAATATCCCCACCAGCATGTTCTCCTCCCGCCAGCCCAGTTCGCTGTGCGTGATGCGTTGGAGGCCGCGGACAAAGTAGCCCGCGCCCGTGAGCAGCGTGAGCGCCATGGCCAGCTCAGCAACGATCAGACCGTGGCGCAGGCGATGCCGCGAACGGTCGGCCGTGGCGCCCCGCGCGCCCTGCTTCAAGGTCGAGCTCACGTCCGACCTGGCGGCGACCCACGCCGGCAGCGTCCCGAACACCGCGCCGGTGAGCGCCGAGGCGGCAAAGGCGAAGCCGATCACCCTAAGGTCGAGCGGCATCGACAGGCTGAAGTACGCGGCGAGGTAGGAGTTCCCCCATTTCGCGATCAGGAGCCCCAGCGCGCCCCCTGCGAGGGACAGGACGAGGCTCTCCCAGAGCAGCATCCCGACCAGTCGGATGCGCGACGAGCCCAGCGCGAGGCGTATCGCGAATTCGCGCGCCCGCGCGCTGGTGCGGACGAGCTGCAGGTTGGCCAGGTTCACGCATGCGATCAGAAGCACGACGAGCGCAAGGTCCATGATCATCCAGGTGACCCTGCGGCCAAGCTCGCCGATGGAGTCCGTCGGATACGCCGCAGCCCGCAGTCCCTTGTCACCGTCGCTCTTCGGATACGCGTGGGCCAGCCGCGCGCCGATCGCACTCACCTCACCCTGGGCTTGCGGCAGCGTCTTGCCGGCCTTCAGCCGGCCCGCCACGCGGTACCAGCCCTTGTCGCGGAAATTCCGGTTGACGTCGGTGTTGTCCAGTTTCCACACATCCACGGCCGACCCGTAGATCATCGGGTCATCCATCTCGGGCGCCATCACGCCCACGATGGTCTCGACCGTACCGTCGATGCGCAGCGTCATGCCGAGGGCCTTGGGGTCGCCTGCGAAGTTCTTGCGCCAGTAGGCATCGCCCAGGATGGCGAGCTCGACGTGATGCGACTCGTCATCGACGGTGAACCGGCGGCCGAGCGCCGGGGCGATTCCCATGACATCGAAATAGTCCGCGCTCACGGGCATGACCGCTGCCTGGCGCGCAGGCTCCTTTGGGAGCGCCACGCTTGCGAAGGGATTCACGTAGAACACGGTCACGTGCTCGAAGACGGTGCTCTGCTCGCGCACGTCGAAGAAGGCCCCGGGCGAAACCTCCAGGTCCTGCTGCTGGGCCGAGGTGCGATGGATCTCGACAAGCCGGTTTGGGTCCTTGAAGGGAAGGGCCTGCAGCAGCAGGCGATTGAGGACGGTGAACGCCGTGGTGTTGATGCCGATCCCGAGCGCCAGCGTGGCCAGCGAGATCACCACGAACCCAGGACTCCTTGAGAGCCGCCGAAAAGCGAGCTTGAGATTCTGGATCACGTCGGGGCGCCTGGGTCTCCCGCGGCGAGGATGATCTGCCATCTTGAGAGCATCTAGGTCCGGCTTGCGGCGGGGTACGCGGAGCGCAATCTCACCGCATCCTCGCGCAATTGCGACCGATTTCGGAGGCCCCCTCCCCTGCCCCGGCCCGGCGCCGCCCGGCCTTCCCGGGCTCAGAGATCCAGGTTGGTCTCGGCGATCCGCTCCCGGATCGCGGCGACCGTAAGCGTCGAGGCGGCCCCTCGCTTTCGATCCAGGTAGGCGGGCGGGCGCATACCCATCCTGCTCAGCAAGCAGGAGGCGCTCACGCCGAGCGTGCCGAACCCGTATTTCAGGCTCCTCCGGAAATTAATCGATGAGGCCTCCGGGAAGTACTTCGTCGGGCAGGATATTTCGGCGATCCGGAAGCCCCACCAGTGACATTGGACCAGCATCTGGTTGTCGAAGAGGAAATCGTCGGAGTTGCCGAGGAGCGGCAGCGCCTCGAGGACTCTGCGCGAGAAGGCCCGGTAGCCCGAGTGGTACTCGGAGAGCTTCTGCCCGATGAGGATGTTCTGGGCGAAGGTAAGGAACCGGTTGGCCACATACTTGTACCGCGGCATGCCGCCCGCGACCGCGCCCCGGCCCAGGATCCTCGAGGCCACCGCAACGTCGTAGACCCCTGACGCCACCATGTGGGCCATTGCAGGGACGAGGCGGGGATCGTACTGGTAGTCGGGGTGCAGCATGACGACGACGTCGGCCCCCGTCTCAAGGGCCAGGGCGTAGCACGTCTTCTGGTTTCCTCCGTATCCCAGGTTGCGTCGGTGGAAGGCGTAGCGCACGCCGAGTCGGCGGGTGATCTCGCGCGTCTGGTCGATGCTCGCGTCGTCCACGACGATCACCTCGTCGATCAGCTCGCGGTCGAGCCCCTCGAGGGTGAGCAGGAGCGTCTTCGCGGCGTTGAAGGCGGGAAGGACCACGCAGATCTTTGAACCCTTTATCACGGCTCCGGGCACCATCCCGCCCGGGGCCCTGGCCCGCAAGCACCGTCTGCAGGCCAGCGGGCAGGCATCGCTGCGGACGGGACGCCGCGCCCTTGTCAAGCCACCCCGGGATCCCCATTTAGTTTCCGCCCGCCATTTGTCGCCCCTTGGGGCGCATGGGGCCGCGATCATGCGCCCATTGAACACTCTCGTGAACCCGCCACACTTGCCTCCACCTTGAAGCCCCCCAGGACCAAGCGAACGCCCCGCGGTCCCGTCCCGCAGACCAACGGAGCGCCCGCGGGGGGCGACACCGCAGCGCAGCCTGGCCGCGCCGCGCCGGGCGGCCGTAGCGGCCCCTACATGGGTGCCCTTCTCTTCGCGGCGGTCGCCGGAGTCTTTTCCCCTGCGCTCACGCACGGATTCATCACGTACGATGACCCGGTATACGTGACGGAGAACCCGCACGTGACGGGCGGGCTGACGTGGGAGAACCTCCAATGGGCCTTCCGCAGCACGGAGGCCTCCAATTGGCACCCCCTGACCTGGGTGTCCCACATGGCCGACTGCCAGCTCTACGGCCTCCAGCCCTGGGGCCACCACCTCACCAACGTGCTGCTCCACGCCGTCAACGCTGTCTTGCTCTTCGTCGTCCTTCGACGGATGACCGGCGCGCCCTGGCGCAGCTGGTTCGTGGCCGCACTCTTCGGCCTGCACCCCCTCCACGTCGAGTCCGTGGCCTGGATCTCGGAGCGCAAGGACCTCCTCAGCACCACCTTTTGGATGCTTGTCCTTTGGGCCTACGCCCGCCGAGCGGAGTGCCTAAGGGCGCGCGCCCCCGACGCCCGGGCGTACTACGGCCTGGCCCTTCTCCTCTTCGCCCTGGGCCTCATGTGCAAGCCGATGCTGGTCACCCTTCCGTGCGTCCTCCTGCTCCTCGATTTCTGGCCCCTGGACCGCTGGGGGGGCGACACCGCGCCGGCGCGCGGATCACTCCTCGCCGAGAAGATCCCCTTTCTCGCGCTCTCCGCCGCGGCGTGCGCCGTCACCCTGTTTGCCCAGGGGCACGGGGGAACCATGGGGTCTGCGGAGGATTTTCCCTTGCCCGTGCGGGCCGCCAACGCGCTGCTCTCGTACTGCCGCTACCTCGGCAAATGCTTCGACCCCCAGGGGCTGGCGGTGTTCTATCCCTTCTTTGCCGAGCAGGCGCCGCTCCGGGACACGCTGGAGGCGTGCGCGCTCCTGGTTGCGGTCACGGCCGCCGCGGCCGCGCTCCACAGAAGGCAGCCTTACCTGCTGGTCGGCTGGCTATGGTACGCCGGGACGCTCGTGCCCGTCATCGGATTCGTGCAGATCGGCGGCCAGTCCATGGCCGACCGCTACACCTACGTGCCGATGATAGGCATCTTCATCATGGCCGTTTGGGGAACCACCGCGCTCGCGGCGCGATGGGCGCGCGGGCCGCGCCTGGCGGCCGCGGCGGGCGCCGCGGTGATCGCCGCCCTCGCCTTCCTGGCGTCGCGGCAGCTCGCCCTCTGGAGCGACGGCGCCACCCTGTTCCGCCACGCCGCGGCCGTCACCGAGAACAACTGGGTCGCCCACGCCAACCTCTTTGCCACGCTCTCCAAGAGGCCTGGAGCCGATGCGGGCGCCGAGATGCGCGAGACCGTCCGGATCCTCGCCAACTTCGCCGAGACCCATGAACGGAAAGGACTCGACCTCGAGCGGATCCCCGGACGCCTCCCGGATGCGATCAAGGAGTTCCGCACGACAATCCGGATCATG
>CAYNLL010000278.1:0-4785 GCA_964398015.1 uncultured Opitutaceae bacterium
CTGTGGCGGGGTGAGCGAGAGCATCCACACCTTTGGCATTTTCGCGGGATTCAAGTCGCAGGGGGCGCTGGCCTCGCACGAGGACCCGAAGAAGGCGTCGCGGCCCTTCGACAAGGCGCGCAACGGGATCGTCGTCTCGGAGGGCGGCTGCCTCTACACCCTGGAGCGCATGGACGATGCGGTGGCGCGCGGCGCGCGCATCTACGGGGAGATCGCGGGCTACGGCGTCAACAGCGACGCGAGCGACTACGTCCTCCCCAATCCCACGCGCCAGGCCGAGTGCGTGCGCAAGTCCCTCGCCAATGCGGGCCTTAGGCCCTCCGACATCCACATCGTGAACACCCACGCCACGGCGACGCCGCTCGGCGACATCCAGGAATGCGAGGCCATCCGCGCCGTCTTCGGGGAGGGCTGCCCGGACACGTTCATCAACAACACCAAGAGCTTCATCGGCCACTGCATGGGCGCCGCCGGTGCGCTCGAGCTCGCCGGAAACCTGCCGTCCTTTGACGACCTAACGGTCCACCCGACGATCAACGTTGACGAGCTCGACCCCGCCTGCGCGCTTCCTGGGCTTGTGCTCAACGCTCCGGCCAAGGCCTCGAGGGTGGACACGATCCTCAATAACTCCTTCGGGATGCTGGGGATAAATTCCACGTTGATTGTGAAGCGATTCATCGCATAAGATCGGGCCTGCCCTACACATGACCAACGAAGATTGCAAAAAGGCCGTCCTGGACATCATCGCTGACATCGCCCCCGACGAGGACCTCTCCAACGTGAAGCCCGACGTGCGCCTGCGCGACCAGCTCCAGCTCGACAGCATGGACTTCCTGGACATCGTGATGGAGCTTCGCAAGCGCCATGGGATCGAGGTGCCCGAGGCGGACTACATGCGCCTCGCCTCGCTCGACAGCTGCGCCGAATACCTGACGCCCAAGTTCAACGCGCTTGCGGCGAAGAGTTGAATTCGGGACAGCAGTACGACGTAGCCATAATCGGTGCCGGCCTCTCCGGCCTGGCGGCAGGGATAAGGCTGGCCCACTTCGGCAAGCGGGTCTGCATCTTTGAGCGCCACAACGCCGTCGGCGGCCTGAACGGCTTCTACAGCCTGGGCGGCAGGAAATTCGACGTCGGGCTGCACGCCGTCACTAACTATGTGCCCCCCGGGGTCAAGGGGACGCCGCTGGGCAAGATCCTGCGCCAGCTGCGCATCGAAAGGGATGAGTTCGCGCTCTGCCCGCAGAGGGGCTCGCGGGTGGCGTTCGGGGCGGCGGGAGGGGCCTCGCTGCGCTTCACGAACGACTTTGGCGTCCTCGAGTCCGACGTCGCCCGGCTCTTCCCGCGCCAGAGCGGCGGATTCGAGCGGCTGGCCCGCCACGTGCGCGAGGCGCCGCTCACCGGCGACGCTACCGGCGCATCCGCGCGCGCCTTCATCAGGACGCTGATCGACGACCCCCTGCTCGAGGACATGCTGCTGTGCCCCCTCATGTTCTACGGGAGCGCCCGCGAGGACGACATGGACCTGGGGCAGTTCGCCATCATGTTCCGGGCCCTCTACCTTGAGGGTTTCGCGCGGCCGCTCGAAGGGGTGCGCGTCATCATGCGCGTCCTCCTGGAGAAGTACCGCGAGGCGGGGGGGGAGCGGCGGATGAAGTGCGGGGTGAAGGCGATCGTCGCGCGCGGGGGCCGGGCGTCCGCGCTCGTCCTGGACTCGGGCGAGGAGATCGGCGCCACCCACGTCCTCTCGTCGATCGGCAGCGCCGAGACCGGGGCCCTGATGGGGTCGGCCGCGGCGCCTGGGACCCGCCTCGGCTATGTCGAAACAATCTCCGTCCTCGACCGGGACCCCTCCGCCCTGGGCTGGGGCGCCGACACGATCGTCTTCTTCAACGACTCCGAGAAGTTCGCCTACCGCGACCCCGGGGCGCAGGTCGACCTCAGGAGCGGGATCATCTGCTTTCCGAACAACTTCGAGTACGGGCAGGGGCGCGGCCTTCCCGAGGGGTTCCTGCGCGTCACCTGCCTGGCGAGCTACGGCGCGTGGGCGGGGCTGGCGCACGACCGTTACCGCGCCGACAAGGAGCGCTGGTTCGGGCTGATCCAGGATTCGGCGAGGCGGTTCCTGCCGCCCCTGTCCCCAGGGGACTTGCTATCAAAGGCCACGGTGGCGACCGACATGTTCACGCCGACGACGGTCGAGCGGTACACGGGCCACGTGCGCGGCGCGATCTACGGGGCGCCGGGGAAGAACCCCGGGGGCCGGACGGAGCTCTCCAACCTCTTCGTGTGCGGCACGGACCAGGGCATGCTCGGGATCGTCGGCGCCATGCTGAGCGGCATTTCGATGGCCAACCAGCACATCCTGAGGGCCTAACGTGCTCGGCCGCATGCCCCCGAAACCAGTTGCCGAGGGCTAGGGGCCTCATCCAGCATTGGCCCTCCATGGGTTACGACTGGCTGAAGGGAGTCGCCGACGAGTATGACGTCATCGTCATAGGAAGCGGCCTCGGTGGCCTCACGAGCGCCAACGTGCTCGCGAAGGCGGGCCACCGCGTCCTGCTGCTCGAGCACCACTACCAGTTCGGCGGCCTCGCGACGTGGTTCACCCGCAAGGGAGGCCACATCTTCGACATCTCGCTCCACGGCTTCCCGGTCGGGATGATCAAGTCGTGCCGCAAGTACTGGACCCGCGAGATCGCCGACTCGATCGTCCAGCTCAAGCATATCCGCTTCGTTAACCCGGAGATGGACGTCTGGACCACCTTCACCCGCGAGGACTACACGCGCGTGCTGGTCGAGCAGTTCGGCCTGGCGCGGGACCACGTGGAGCGCTTCTACGAGCATCTCCGGGGGATGAACTTCTACGACAACAACACCGAGACGACCGGCGAGATGCTCGAGCGCTTCTTCCCGGGGAGGAATGACGTGAAGCGCCTGCTGATGGAGCCGATCGCCTACGCCAACGGCTCCACGCTGGACGACCCGGCGATCACCTACGGCATCGTCTTCTCCAACTTCATGGGATCGGGCGTCTACACCTTCAGGGGCGGCTCGGACCTGCTGGTCGGCAAGATGACCGATGAGCTCAGGCGCAACGGCGTCGAGCTGCGCAAGAAGGTCCTGGTCGAGCGGATCCTCGTCGAGGAAAAGGCGGGCGGGCGCGTCGCGTGCGGCATCGTGGCCGCGGGCGGCCGCGTCATCCGGGCGAAGGCGGTCCTCTCGAACGCCAACATCAAGAACACCATCTTCCGCCTCGCGGGCGCCGAGAACTTCACGCCGGAGTTCGCCGCCGCGGCGAAGGCCGTGCGGATCAACCACAGCTCCTGCCAGGTCTACCTCGGCATCCGCAAGGGCGAGAGCATCCCGCACATCGGCGACCTGGTCTTCACCTCGGCGAGCCCCACGTTCAGCAGCGGGGAGCTCACCGACCTCCACACGACGAGCAGGACCTTCTCGGTCTATTATCCCGAGACGCGCCCCGGCTCGGACCGCTACACGGTCGTCGCCTCACTCAACGGGAACTACGCCGACTGGAGCTCCATGTCGGACGCCGAGTACGCCGTGCAGAAGGAGCGCCTGATCGATGAGTCCCTGGCCGCCCTGGAGAAGTACGTCCCCAACGTCCGCGCGATCGTCGACTGGAAGGAGGCGGCGACGCCCCGCACGATCGAGCGCTACACGACCCATTTCAGCGGCACCTCGTTCGGAACGAAGTTTGAGGGACTGAAGGTCTCGATGGACCTGCCGGAGCAGCTCCCGGGCCTCTATCATGCGGGCTCCGTCGGGATCATCATGTCGGGCTGGCTCGGGACGATCAACTACGGGGTCATCACCGCCAACAAGGTCGACCGTTACGTCTGCGCCCAGAGGCAGGGGAGGGCCGCATGAGCGCCACGCGCCAGGTCCTCGACCGGATCCCCCACAGGCCCCCGTTCCTCTTCGTGGACGAGATCGTCTCGGAGGACGCGGACGGCCTTGTCGCCCGGCGCACGTGGAGGCCGGACGAGGGTTTCTACGCGGGCCACTACCCGTCGGCGCCCATCACGCCGGGTGTGCTTCTGTGCGAGGCGGTGTTCCAGGCGGGCGCCCTCTACCTGGGCGGCAGCGCCGGCGGCGGGCCCGGGCAGGGCGGCGTGCCCCTCCTCGTCAAGGTCTCCGACGTGCGCTTCCGCAATCCCGTCTATCCCGGCGACACGGTGACGATCGAGGTGAGGAAAAAGGACCTGGTGGCCGGGTTCTACGCCATGGCGGGCGCGATGAAGCGCGGGGACACGCGCATCCTCTCGCTCGAATTCTCGGTGGCCTGGAAGGTCCCGGAGGCCCCGCGATGAGCTTCCTCGGCCTAGAGGGGAGGTCGTTCCTGGTCTTCGGCGTCGCCAACAAGCGCAGCGTCGCCTGGGCCGTGGGCCGCTCCCTCGAGGAGGAGGGAGCGCGGGTCACCTACAGCGTCCGCTCGGAGGAGAGGCGCAAGTCGCTCGACGCCCTGCTGGGCGGGCGCACCGTCCATGTGTGCGATGTCGAGAGGGAGGGGGCGCTCGACCGTCTCGCCGCCGACGTGGCCGCCTCCGGCGTACCCCTGGACGGGATCGTGCATTCCATCGCTTTCGCCAACTATTCCGGCGGACTAAAGCCGTTCCACGAGACATGCAGGGCGGACTTCCTGCAGGCCGCAGCGGTGTCGGCCTTCTCGCTCGTGGAGATGTCCCGGGCGTTCGCCCCCCACCTTGCCCGCGACGCCTCCGTGGTGGCGATCGGCATCTCCTCGCTCCTGGTGACCCCGGA
>CAYNLL010000279.1:0-2566 GCA_964398015.1 uncultured Opitutaceae bacterium
AAAGGAGCTGCGCGAGCAGCTTCGCATCGCTGAGGAGCGCTGGCAGCTGGCGCTCGCCGGCAACAACGACGGACTGTGGGACTGGAACGTGGCGTCAAACGAGTTCTACTTCGACAACCGGTGGGCGGAGATGATCGGCTATGCCCCTGGAGAGATCCCCTGCCATCACCGGGAATGGGAGCAGCGGGTCCATCCGGACGACCTGCCGAAGGCGGAGGCGGCGATCGAGGCCCATTTTGCGGGCCAGACGCCGTTCTACATGAGCGAGCACAGGCTGCGCCACAAATTGGGGCACTGGGTCTGGATCCTGGACCGGGGAAAGATCGTATCGCGCGACGGCCGCGGCGTCCCGCTGCGGGTCGTCGGCACCCACACCGACATCTCGGTGAGCAAGGCGCTCGAGGAGCGACTGCGCGGATTCGAGGATATGGCGCTTCAGATGGGCAGGCTCGCTGAAATCGGCCCTTGGAGCTGGCAGGTGGATTCGCAGCGCCTCACGTGGTCGCCCGAGGTCCATCGCATCCATCAAACCGACCTGGGATTCGAGCCAACCATGGAGGGGATGCTGGAGTTCTACGGCACCGATGAGCGGGCGAAGCTGAGGGAGGCCTTCGACACGGCCGTCCGGCTCGGCACCCCGTTTGACCTCGAGCTGCACATGCGCACGGCCCGCGGCGAGCAGCGCTGGGTGAGGATCCTCGGACGTGTCGAGGGCAAGGGCGGGCTGACCTCCGGCCTCTACGGCGCCGTGCAGAACATCACCGCCATCCACGAGTCCGAGGACTCGAAGCGCCGGCTCGAGACCCAGCTTTTCCAGGCCCAGAAGATGGAGACCCTCGGCACGCTTGCCGGCGGCATCGCGCACGACTTCAACAACCTGCTGACCGGAATCCTCGGCTACCAGGAGCTTGCGCTGGACGGGCTTGCGGAGGATCACCCCGCCCGCTCGTGCCTCGACGCCGCCCGCGGCGTCAGCATGCGCGCCCGGGAGCTTGTCGAGCAGATCCTGACGCTGAGCAGGACGCCCAGCGACGAGATGTCGACCGTCGACCTTTCCTACGTGATCGACGAGGCGCGGCGCTTCCTTAGGACGACCGTGCCATCCAGCGTCTCCATCGAGACCGACATCGCGCCCAATTGCGGCTCCGCGCAGGCCGAGGCCACCCAGATTCACCAGGTGCTCCTCAATCTCGGCCAGAACGCGGTCCACGCCATGGGGACCGCGGGAGGGACGCTCAAGATCGGCCTCGCACCCGTCAGGCTCGACGCGCAGGCGGCCGACGCCCTCGGCCTGAAGGCCCCGGGCCCGTACCTGCGGCTGAGCGTCAGCGATACGGGTCACGGCATGGATGCGGAGACCCAAAAACGCATCTTCGATCCCTTCTTCACGACCAAGGGAGTCGGCCAGGGCACGGGCCTCGGACTCTCGGTGGTGCACGGGGTCGTGCGCGCCCACCGGGGCGCGATCAAGGTGGAGAGCGCCCCGGGCAAGGGGGCCGTGTTCAGCATCTACCTGAGGTGCGCCGATTCGACCGAGGAGGAGCTCAACACTGACGACTACTCGCTCCCGCGAGGCAACGGGGAGTTGGTGTGCATCGTCGACGACGAGGACTTTGTCCTCAGCTGCGTCGCGAAGGCCATCGACAAGCTCGGCTACCGCGCCGTGGCCTTCGACTCACCGGGCCTCTGCCTGGAGGCCCTGCAGGGCGAGCACTCGGGCTGCAACCTCCTGATCACGGATCAGACGATGCCGGGCATGACGGGGACCGAGATGGCCGCGAAGGCGCGCGCTTTCGCGCCCGGGCTGCCCATCATCATCATGTCCGGTTATTTCTCGAAGATCTCGCCCACGATCCTTGAGCGCATGGACCGGGTGTCGCTGGTCTCGAAGCCGTTCACGGCCGCCGAGCTGGCCCAGGCGGTTCACCGTTCTATCCGGCGCGACACCTGAGGGTGCGCCGGGCTAGCCGACCTGCAGGAGCCCGAGGATCGACTGCAGGGACCGGCCTGAGTTTGCCGCGAGGGCGCCGCTCCAATTCCCGGCGATTGCCCGGGCGGCGGCGGCCGTGCTGGAGGCGGCGTCTGCGGGTGAGCCCATCGCGCCGCTTGCGCCTGTGGCGCCTGTCGAGGCGAGGTCAAGCTGCTCCTGGCTACCCGCCACGGCCAGCGCTCCAGAGGAGACCTGAGCCGCAGCTGAGGAAATGGTGGCCGCCGCGCCCGGCGAAGAGGCCGTCATGGAGAACGTGCCGTCCGGCCCCTGGTCGATCAGCCCAAGGACCGCGCCCTGGCGCAGGTTGGGAACCGCAACGTTAACCGAGGGCATGGCCGCGAGGCCGGTCTCAAACGCCCCGCCCACGCCCGACGCGCCGAAGAGCTCGGCCCCGTCATAGGTCGCCCCCTGCGTCGACGCGCCCGCCGCGCCGCCGATCTCCTCGGAGGAGCCCCCGATGATGCCGCGCAGTTCGCTCTGGTAGCCCGTGAAGCTATCCGCCGCAGGGGAGGCGGCAGCGTCCGCCATCTTTGAAAGGATGTCCTGGATTCGGCCCAGGTAGCCCGACGCCGTCTG
>CAYNLL010000279.1:2576-4778 GCA_964398015.1 uncultured Opitutaceae bacterium
CTGCAGGAGCGAGGCGGCCGTCTGTAGCCCGACTCCCACTGCCTGGTCGCTCGAGGGGAGCGCGCCCGCTGTAGCGGCGGAGGTGCCCACCGCCGGGCCGGCCAGTGGAGAGCCGGAGGCCCCTCCCACCGACTCCTGGCTCTGGAGGATGCCCAGGGTCGCAGCCGAGCCGGGTTGAGTGTTCGAGACGTTCATCGCGCTCGCGCCTTTGGCCGGCGCAATGTGTTGACGAAGCTCCCGACGGCGTCCGGCTCGAGCGCGGCAGCGTGGTTGCTGGAGGCGATGTCGGAATGGACCTCCTTGCGGTAGATGGGAATCTCCCTCGGGGCGTCGATACCAATCTTGACGATGTCGCCGTCGATGCGCGTGATGCGGATCTCGATCGAGCCGCCGATCATGATCGCCTCATTGACCTTTCGTGTAAGGACAAGCATGGCCGTGGTCTTTCTCAGGCCGCGTGGGCTGAAGACGATGCAAAGAGGGGGTGTCTTGCCCTGTAGCGCGAGTAATTCGCGATGACAAGCTGGCGGCCGACGCCGGTGCGCCGGTTCACAATGATAGGCCCCACCAGGTTGACGGTCGCGTCAACGGGGGTTCCCGGCCTCATGGTGATGATGTTGAGGACCATGGCGTCGGCTGCGTTCATAAGCCCGAGGCTGGCGGCATCGTTGTCGAAGAGCTCCGGCTTGTAATCCGAGATCATTTTGCCCGGCTCGATGACGACGAAGTTCACGCTTCCCGCGGGCCCCTTGAGGTTCAGCGAAAGGAAGGGCAGCAGCTCGGGGTGGAAATGAAGCTCCGCCTGCGTGTAATCGGAGAATCCCAGTATGCCGTTCGGCAAGGAGAACGCCTTGATGGTGAGCGCGTCGGCGCCTAGTTCGATCGGGTCGCTTAGGACTTTCATATCGTGCGGGTTAGGATGCCGTGGTGCTGATGTAATTGAGGAGCGTGGTCTGCATGATTCTCGCCGAGGACTCCAAGACGGCCTGGTAGGCGGTCTGCGCCTCGGTGAGCTGCGTGTCCGTCGTCGCGACGTCCGCGCTCGAGTCGCTTGAGATAATGGTCCCCAGGTTCTGCTGCAGGGTTGTGGCCTGGGTCTGCTCAGACTGGATCGCCGACTGGACGGCGCTGCTGTCCGCGGCGGCCGAGATGATCGTCTCGCTTGACGCGGAAAGGGCCGTCTGCGCGGAGGTGATGCCCGAGCTGTCGTTGGTCTGGAGCGCATCGCGCAGGGCGATGAGCTGGTTCATGAATCCGGCCATCGCCTGGTTCGTCGCGCCGGACGTCGAGGGGGCGATGCTCGCCGTCGACGAGACCGGGATTGAGGTCTGCGAGGTGTTGCCGGCATAGGTCACCGCGGTGATCTGACCCGTGGCGTCGGTGCTCACCTGAAAAGGCGCCTGGTTCACGGCGGTGCCGGCGTAGATGTAGTTGCCTTCGAACTGGGTGTTGCCCACCTGGACGGCCTGCTGCAGGTACTCGTTGATCTGCATCGCGTATTCCTGCTGCGTCGAGGCGCTGTTGAGCCCCTGCGCCCCCTCCGTCGCTATCTCGTCGACCGAGTTGGAGAGGGTGTTGAGCTGGCTTAAGCCGGTGTAGGACGCCTGGCTGATCTGCAATGCCGTGGTGGCGTTAGCGGCATACTGGGACTCCTGTTGGCTCTGGTTGACCAGGTTGAGCACGCTCGACATCTCCGTCGGGTTGTCCGACGGCTGGGAAAACGACAGTCCCGTGGAGAGCTCGGTCTCCAGCGTGTTCTGGGTGGAGTCCAGATTCTGCATCTGGCCGACCAGATTGTTGTAGAGTGTACTCGACGCGATTCTCATGGCGTTCCTTTCATCATCCGTTCGATGAGCCCATCGTGGTTATCTCCGTCCCCAGCACCTGGTTAACAATGTTGAATGTTTCCGAGGAGGCCACGTAGGCCTGCTGGAATTGCACGAGATTCGACATCTCCTGATCCATGCTGACGCCGCTGATGCCGGAGCGCTGGCTCTCGAGCAGGTTCTGCACGCTCGTCTGGTCGTCGAGATTCGAGGCGACGTTCGTCATGCTCTCGCCGAAGCTGCCCACGGTGTCGGCGTAATATGAGGAGAATGTGCCGTCGATCGAGTCGCCGCCGGCCGTCGAAAACGTGCTGTTGGCGAGGGCGGACACCGCCGTGGCGATCGAGTTGTCTCCCGCCGCGCCCGTGCCCGCGAC
>CAYNLL010000280.1:0-4753 GCA_964398015.1 uncultured Opitutaceae bacterium
GCCATGCTCAACTGGATAAACCAGAACATGGACAAGCACATCGTCACGATCGAGGACCCGATCGAGTACACCTTCCAGGACGACAAGTCGGTCTTCCAGCAGCGCGAGATCGGCCTCGACGTCCCGACGTTCGAATTGGCGATCAAGTCCGTGCTGCGCCAGAACCCCGACATCATCCTGATCGGTGAGATGCGGGACCGCGAGACGTTCGAGACGGCGATCGCGGCGGCCGAGACGGGGCACCTCGTCTTCTCGACCATGCACGCGGCGACCGTGGCCCAGTCGCTCACCCGCCTCTTCGAATTCTTCCCGCCCGAGCAGATGGCGCAGGCCCGCAGGCAGATCTCCGGCTCGATCCGCGGCTTCATCTGCCAGAAGCTGATCCCGAGCCTCGAGGGCGGCGGCCGCGTCCCCAGCAACGAGATCCTCAACACCGACGCGACGATCAGGAACCTCATCCTCGAGGGCCACTTCGACAAGATCAACACGCTCCTGGAGAGCGGCCTCGACGGAGCCAGCTATTCCTTCAACAAGGACCTCTACCGGCTCATCAAGGCTGGCCGGATCAGCAAGGCCGACGGCGTGCGGTTCTCGCCCAACCCCCAGCAGCTCGAGATGAACCTAAAGGGGATATTCATCAAGAGCTAGGCGCCGCGGGAAGGGCCAATATGCGCTCCCTTGGGGCCCTTCTTCTCTTGTTCGCTTCGTCGGCGTTTGCCGCCGACCCTCCGGAGACCGCACCCGACGCGATCGCGGCGGCGAAGAAGGACCTGGCCGACATCAAGGCGCTTTCGACGGCCTCGCCGCAGTCCACGGTCCTTCCCGGCCTGGACATAAAGACCATCAGCCCGGGACCGGGCGCCGCCCCGGTGGAGGCGCCCGCGCCTGCCGCGACCGAGGACCTGTCGGCGCTGGATCCCTCCCGGAAGAAGGAGGGAACTGGAAACTGGCTGGTCGACGCCATGGAAAAGAAGCCCGAGGGCGGCGCGGGCCCCCGAGCGAAGAACGGCGGCGACACCAGGACGGCGCCGGGACTTCTCCAGGACGGGGAACGCACCGGGTCGCGTGGCGACGACGAGGAGCAGGCCGACACGCGAGAGCGGGCAGGGTCCAAGGAGGCGACGGGGACCGCCTACAATCCGCTCGACGCCTTCATGGGAGCATGGATTTCTGCCCGCGACCACGACCTGCTTGTGCCGATAGCGAAGGGCGACGGGTCCTCAGCCGGAGACCTCTCGAAGAGCAGCGCTGCTAACCTGCCGGGGGTTGAATTGGGGCTTCAGGGAACCTCGTCAGGAGTGGCCTTTGAGCCCATCGACGTGCCGACGTGGAGCGAGCCGAAGCCCGAGGTAAACCCCTACCTTGCGGCGATGGACCTCGGGACGCCGCCGGCTCCCAGGATCTTCGCAAGCCCCGAGATGCCGGATTTCTCGACCTCGGCGCTGCGCACGCTTCCGGCGGCGTCGGGTGCCGACGCGGCGTCGCTGGACCTCTCGCGGACCTTCGTGCCGGATTTCGCGCAACCCTCGGACGACGACAAGTATTTTAAGCAGATGAAGAAGTTTTAGGGGCGATGGGGTCCGGGGAGGGCGACGATGGGAGGCCGGCGGGTCGTGATTTGGCTTGGATTCCCCGCCTTCGGGGGATTGCCTAGTCGGTTCTACAATGGCATTGGCACTTCTATTCGCAGGTCAGGGGGCCCAAAAGGTCGGCATGGGCAAGACCCTCTACGACTCTTCCCCCTCCGCCCGGGCCCTCTACGAGGAGGCCGGCTCCGTGCTCGACTGGGACTTGGCAAAGGTCAGTTTTGAAGGCCCGGAGTCAGAGCTTACGCAGACCCGCGTCTGCCAGCCGGCTCTTTTTGTCCATGGGCTCGCCGTCGCCGCGGCCCTGCGCGAAAAGAACCTGATGCCCGAGGTGGATATCGCCCTGGGACTTAGCCTTGGCGAGGTCACCGCCAACGCGGCGGCAGGCGTGTTCGACTTCCGCACCGGCCTGAAGATCGTCGCGGAGCGCGCCCGCCTCATGCAAGTCGCCTGTGAGACGAGCGCGGGCGGCATGGCGGCGATCATCGGGGAGTCCCGCGAGACGGTCGCGCAGCTCTGCGCTGAGTTCAAGATCGAGGCGGCCAACTTCAACGCGCCCGGGCAGATCATCATCTCGGGCGAGCTGGCGAGCGTCACGGCCGCGATCGCAGCAGCCAAGGAGCGCGGGATTAAGAAGGCCCTGCCGCTTAATGTCGCCGGCGCCTACCACAGCCGCCTCATGGAGCCGGCCCGGGCCGCCTTCGAGGCCTACCTGGCCCCGATCCCGTTCGCTGCGCCCAAATTCAAGGTGTTCACGAACACGACCGGCCGCGCCGTGTCCGAGCCGTCGGAGATCAAGGCGGCGCTGGTGCGCCAGGTCGTGTCGCCCGTGCTCTGGGAGGACTGCATGCGGGCCGCCGCCGCCGCCGGCGCCTCCCAGTTCTGGGAACTTGGGCCGGGAGGCGTCCTCGCGGGGCTTGCCCGGCGCACCGAGAAGGCATGGAGCGTGCGCAGCTTCTCCGAGTACGCGGACCTCGTCGCCTGAGAAGGGGCCTCCAACCCACGATGGACGCCCCGCTCACACGCAACTTCTGCATCATCGCCCATGTGGACCACGGGAAGACCACGCTCTCCGACAGGCTGCTCCAGGAGACGCACACCGTCTCCGACCGCATGCTCACCGAGCAGCACCTCGACTCCATGGACCTGGAGCGGGAGCGCGGGATAACCATCAAGTCGCACCCGGTGACCATGAACTACCGGGCCAAGGACGGCAGGGTGTACAAGCTCAACCTGATGGACACGCCCGGCCACGTGGATTTCTCGTACGAGGTCTCCCGGAGCCTGGCCGCGTGCGAGGGCGCCGTGCTCCTGATCGATGCGTCACAGGGCGTCGAGGCGCAGACGGTGGCGAACGCCCACCTGGCCTTCGCGCAGAAGCTGAAGATCATCCCGGTCATCAACAAGATAGACCTGCCGAGCGCCAACCTCGACCTGTGCCTCACCCAGCTTGAGGAGATCCTGACGATACCGGCGGAGGAGGCGATCCTGGCGAGCGGCAAGGCGGGGATCGGAATCATCGACATCCTTGAGGCGGTCGTGGCCCGAGTCCCGCCGCCGCGTTGGACGGACTATCCGCAGGTCAGGGCGCTTGTCTTCGACTCGATCTACGACTCCTACCGGGGGGTGATCGCCTACGCGCGCGTGTTCTCGGGCAGCCTGCGCGCGGGCGAGGTCATGCAGCTGATGAGCACGGGGCAGAAGTCCGAGATAAAGGAGATCGGCGTCTTCACGCCGAAGATGGAGAAGCGCGACGTCCTCGGCACGGGCGACGTCGGCTACGTGGTCTCGAACATCAAGGACACGAGCGAGATCAAGACCGGCGACACCATCACGGTGGCCGCCAAGCCGGCGCAGATCATGCTTCCCGGGTACAAGGAGGTCCGCCCGATGGTCTTCTGCGGCCTGTATCCCATCGAGAGCTCCGACTATGAGAAGCTGAAGTCCGCGCTCGGCAGGCTCCGGCTCAACGACTCCGCGTTTGTCTACTCCCAGGAGAGCTCCGTGGCCCTGGGCTTCGGCTTCAGGTGCGGGTTCCTCGGCCTCCTGCACATGGAGATCATCCAGGAGCGGATCCGGCGCGAGCACGACGTGGAGATCATCTCCACGTACCCAAGCGTGATCTACAAGGTCGTCAAGCACGGCGGCGTGACGGTCGAGGTGGACAACCCGGTCAACCTCCCGGACGCGGGCGTGATCGAGCAGATCATGGAGCCCACGCTGAAGGCGTCGATCCACATCCCGAACGGCTCCATGGGGGACATGATGGCGCTGGTGATGGAGAAGAGGGGCGTGGTCGAGCACACCCACACGCTCGACGCCGCGCGCGTGATGATGAGCTGCATCCTTCCGCTCAATGAGATCCTCGTGGACTTCAACGACCGGCTGAAGAGCATCACGCACGGGTACGGCTCGATGGACTACGAGCTGGGGGACTACCGGGTGGCCGACCTGGTGAAGATGGAGATCCTCATCAACGGCGACCCGGTCGACGCCTTCGCGAGCATCGTCCACAGGGACAAGGCCGAGAACCGCGGCCGCGAGCTCTGCAAGAAGCTCTCGGAGATCATCCCGCCCCAGATGTTCCGGATCGCGCTGCAGGCCGCCATCGGCGGCAAGATCATCGCGCGCGAGAGCGTCCGGGAGATGCGCAAGGACGTGACCGCGAAGTGCTACGGCGGCGACATCTCCAGGAAGCGCAAGCTGCTTGATAAGCAGAAGGAAGGTAAGCAGAAGATGAAGCTGATCGGAAAGGTCTCCATTCCCCCGGACACCTTCATCAAGGTGCTCAGGAACAACTGACGGACTTAGCCCCCTCGCCCACAAAGCCATGTTCGGAATCTTTGACTCCCAGGAAAAGAAGATGCGCGACAACGCGTCGAACTGGCTGGAGCTCGCCGACAAGGTCTGGAGCTACAGGCGCGACCGGCTCAAGGCCGAGGAGTCGGACGCGCTGGTCTCGCGCCGGGAGGAGCTCCGTAGGCTGCTCAAGGGGCGCGCCGACGCCGCCAAGCTCAAGCTCGGGATCGAGGCCCTCGAGGGCGCGCTCGCCCGGGCCGGAGGCGCGATCTACCCGAAGAGCTCGCTCGTCGAAAACGTCGAGTTCTTCCTGGTGGCGGCGATCGTGATCCTCGGGATCCGCACCTACTTCGTCCAGCCCTTCAAGA
>CAYNLL010000281.1:0-4753 GCA_964398015.1 uncultured Opitutaceae bacterium
TCCTTGCGCAGCTGCTTGGCCCTCGAGTTGAGGTACGTCACCGCCTCCTCGTTCTTCCCGCCGACGCTCTCGAAGAGGTAGTCCATGAACTTCTCGACGTAGCGGTTCGCGACGAGCGCCGCCGCCTCGGGGTCCTCGTGGCGCACGGAGATCGTGATCAGGTAGCTGTTCCTCAGGGGCTCGGCGTCGACGCTCCCGATCAGGGCGCCCGCAGGGGGGGGCGGGGAGCCGGGCGGCAGGTGCTTGAGCGCCGCCCTCGCCAGCACGAGGCGCTCCTGGGGCGTGAAGGAGTCGACCACGCTTGTCCGCAGCCGGTTGCTGTCGATGTCGTGGATGTAGGTGTTGAGGTCGAGCTCCGAGCGCACGGAGGGGTCCACGACGCCCTGGCTGGTGACGACCGTCTCCGGCTTCTCGAACTGGAGCGACGCGACCGCCTCGTAGATCGGGGTCTTGCGGGCCTGGAAGTAGAAGAAGCCGACGGCCGCCAGCACCGCGATCGGAAGGGCCACCCAGATGCGCTCGCGCAGGATGATGTAGTAGTCGCGGATCGTGCGGCTCTCGATGGCCTCCTCGTCGTGGCTGTGTGCGGGCTTGTGGCCCTTGCTGGGCGCGGGGTCGGGCATGGTGGGGGGGCGTGTCAGATGATGCGCTCCGGAACATAGACGATGTCGTCGGGCTCCAGGACGAGCGCGCTGTTGTCGCCGTTGGTCTTCGCGTCGCTCCTGCCCTTGATCAGGCTCTCGACGTCGAGGGTGATGACCCGCGTCGAGCCGTCCGGCAGGATGCGGGTGACGCGCACCGCCGTGCCCTGCGCCGTGTCCGTGAAGCCGCCTGCCCGGGTCACCAGGTCGACGACGCTCATGTTCGACTCGACGGGAAGGGGGTATCGCCCGGGGTTCTTCACCTGGCCCTGGATGGAGACCTCGCGCGGGGCGTACTCCTCCACGGCGACGGTGACCTCGGGGTTCCTGAGGAAGCGACCGTCCTTGTAGGCGCTCTCGATCGTGCGCTCCGCCTGGCTCAGCGTCTGGCCGTAGACGCGGATCTCGCCGATCAGCGGGAGGTTGATGGTGCCCTTGGCGTCGACCCGGCAGACGGTCGTCAGGTCGTCCTCCTGGAAGATCCTGATGCTGATCTTGTCGGTCGTGCGGATCCTGTAGGCCTTTGCCTTGCTGGCGTCCTGGCCCGTCCCGTCGGCCCGGGCCGGCGCGAGGACGCAGGCGGCGAGCGCGGCTGCCAGGACCAGTTTGAGGAGTGTGTTCACGGTGCGGCGGGGGTTACCAGTGGGAGGAGAGGGTGAGGTGCACCTGGGAGCGGGTGAACTGCGCGTAGGCCAGCGTCGACCAGCTCCTGTAGTAGGAGTAGCCGACCTGCACCTTCAGGTGCTGGTTAAACGCATAGGAGTAGAACGCGTCAAACGCGGCGTGCTGGTCGACGCGCCGGTCGCCGCCCGGCGCCACGAGCCCCGCCTCGCCGAGGAAGTCGTTCTCGCCGACCGAGGCGTCCAGCGTCCCCACCGCCCTCGCGGTGAAGGAGTCCTGCAGCGTGAGGCCCCCGTTGGTGCCCTCTACCGAGATCGCGTTGGCGGTCGTCGAGAAGTCCCGCGAGACGTAGGCCGTCAGCCCCGTCCTGCGGTTGATGTTCCAGGTCACCGACCCGCTCGAGGAGAGGTCGTCGTAGGCGCCGCCGGCGCCGACCCCGTAGGGCGTCCGCTGCTCGTAGCCGAACTGCAGCGAGCCGTTGAAGGGCCCGACGACGCGGCCGCTCACCCCCAGCGACAGCCCGTTGTCGACGTAGTGCTCGCCGTTCGCCTCGTCGGTCAGGCGCGAGGTGTAGTTGACGAAGAGGTCGCGCTGCTCGTTGAGGATGTAATAGAGGTAGAGGTTGCCCGTGTAGCTGGTCTGGTTGGTGAACAGCACCTGGTCCTGGTAGTCGACGTGGTCAAAGGCGAACGATCCGGAGATTGTGTAGCGCTCAATCACCGGATATTGGAAGTTCAGGCCCACGTCGTAGTTCCAGGAGACGTCCCGCGTGTTGACGTCGACGTCCGCCCTGTTCTCCTTCTGCACGCTGAAGGTCAGCGAGCCGGTCGTCCTGCCCGACTGCTTGGTCAATTCCGCCGTCAGCTTCGGGTCCACGAAATTCTGCGAGGGGTCGCTCGCGAAGTCCTCGAAGGTCACCCCGGCCGTCATGTCGACCCCGATCCATCCCGCCCGCCGCGTGAACTCCGTCACGAGAGAGCCCTGGGTCTCGAAGCTCCCGCCGCTCTGCGCGTTCGCGAAGACGTTTGAGTCGTAGCCCATCTCCACGGAGCCGTCGACGAAGACGTGGTCCCGGCCGTCCTCCAGCGCCACGAGCGCCCGCGCGTTCGGCGAGGCGAATGCTGCCGCGGTCACGGCCGCCGCCGTGATCGCTCGATGCGGGAATTTCATGGACTAGGCGCAGGTGGTGTGAAGCCGGCCTAATGGCTGCTTAGGTTTGCTGCGCTCACGACCGGCCCCTCCGCCGGGTTTACCGGAACGACGGGGACCGCGACGATCTCCTTGTCGGAGTCCGTCGAGGTCCCGTCGAACACCGAAATATCCCCGTTGTCTCCCTTTCGCGCCTGCACCTCAAAATAGACGAGCCTCCTTGCGGCGTCCGCCGTGAGGACGCGCTCCTCGAGCCAGGTGAGGGCCTCGGCCAGCTCCCCCGCGGGGATGTCCTGCACGACCACGTCGTTCGCCTCGCCGGTCCTGCCCCGCTTGATGATGATCTGCTCGTTGGCCTTGATGATGTGCGGGCGGTCCATGGGGCCGGCCTGGACGGTGGCGTCGCCCTGGATCATGGAGATGACGGTGATGTTGTCCCCCGCCATGATCACCGACTGGCGCCCTCGGATCGTGGCCGAGGCAAGCGCCGTGTCGTACTCCATCACGCTTCCCGCGACGAGCTTGCTCGTGGAGATCCCGATCACGCCGTAGTCGACGATCACGTGGGTGGTGGACACGGAGGGCTCGTCCTCGATGTCGCTCCGGTTCGGCCGGAACGCCTCCTGCTCGAACTGGCGGATCTCCACCCTCGTGCTGACGTCGAAGAAGATGCCGGTCCCGTTCGACAGGACCGCCGAGGCGTTCGAGTTGGACTTCGTCTCGATGACCGTGCCCGCGGCGCTATAGACGGCCTTCTTCTGCAGGTCGTCGATCTCGGTCCCGTTGTCGATCTGGGCGTCGCCGAGCGTGTCGGCGACGTACATCTTGCTGGTCGGGCTTTTCTTGCGGTCCTGCGCATGCGCGACGGAGGCGACGCAGAGCGCGGCGAGGAGGATTCCAGCAAGTTGGGGCGGTTTAATCACGCTGTGACTTTATCGGCTAACGCACAGTCCATGCAAGAGCGTATAAATGCGTAGCTCACTCCCATTTCGGGGGGTTTTGCCGCCCAAAAAGCGGCCCTCCGAACGGCCTTCAGCCCACGACGATATTGAGGATCCGGCCGGGCACGTAGACCACCTTTCGGACCGGCCGGCCGGCCAGGAACGGCGCCACCTTGGGGTGCGCCTGCGCGAGCTCCACGGCCTTCTCCTGGGGCAGGTTGACCGGGACGAGCTGGTCGGCGCGGTGCTTGCCGTTCACCTGGAAGACGAGCCTGACCTCCGCAGCCTGCAGCAGCGCCGGGTCGTACGCCGGCCAGGGCGCGGTTGCGGCGCGACCCGGCGCCGCGAGGCGCTCCCAGACCTCTTCGGCGAAATGCGGGGCGAACGGGGCGAGGACCTGGATGAAGGCGAGCACGGTGGCGCGGCTGACCCGGGCCTCCTTGTGCAGGGCGTTCTCGAAGATCATCATCTGGGAGATGGCCGTGTTGAACCTCAGGGCCTCGATGTCGTCGCCCACCTTGCGGATCGTCTCGTGGAGGAGGCGCAGGAGCTCGGCGGGGTCTGCCGCGCCCTCCGCGATCTTGGGGTGCGCGCGGCCATCCTCGCCGACGCAGTCGCTCCAGACCTTCTGCAGGAACCGGTGAACGCCCTCGATCCCCCTCAGGTTCCACGGCTTCATCGCCTCCAGCGGGCCCAGGAACATCAGGTAGAGGCGGAGGCTGTCGGTGCCGTGGCTCTCGATCACGGTGTCGGGGTTGACGACGTTGCCCCGGGTCTTGGACATCTTCTCGCCGTCCTCCCCGAGGATGATCCCCTGGTGGAAGAGCCTCGTGAAGGGCTCGTCGGTCGGGACCGCCCCGATGTCAAAGAGCACCTTGTGCCAGAACCTCGCGTAGAGGAGGTGGAGCACGGCGTGCTCGGCGCCACCGACGTAGAGGTCGGGCGTGCCCCAGCGCGCCAGCGCCCGGGGCGAGGCGAACGCGGCGTCGTTGCGGGGGTCGGTGAAGCGCAGGTAGTACCAGCAGGAGCCGGCCCACTGCGGCATCGTGTTCGTCTCCCTGCGGCCGCGCACCCACGCCTCGCCGGGCGGCCGCGCTCCCGCGGCCGGGACCGCGCGGCCCGTCGAGAAGTCGTACCAGACGTCGACCCATTCGCTCACGTTGGCGAGCGCGCTCTCGCCGGTGCCGCTCGGCAGGTAGGACTGGACCGGGGGGAGTTCGAGGGGGAGAGCGGACGGGGGCAGGGGAAGGGCGAAGCGGACGCTCCCGCCCTCCTCATACGAGACGGGTTCCTTCGGGAGCGCGAGGCCGGGCGAGCGCGCCGCCCGCTCGTAGTCTTCGCGGCCCACCCAGACGATCGGGATCGGCTCGCCCCAGTACCGCTGGCGCGAGAAGAGCCAGT
>CAYNLL010000282.1:0-4745 GCA_964398015.1 uncultured Opitutaceae bacterium
TTCAGGACCGCCCCCCGCGCGACACAGGCGTCGTTCACCTGGCGGATGTCGTCTGCGACGTAGCTCAGGTCGCCCCCGAGGAGCCGCCCGATGTTGGCGACCATGTCGATCTCCCTGGCGCCCTCCCTTGCGGCGAGGTCGGCCTCGGCGACCTTTATCGCCGTGTGGCTGTTGCCGTGCGGGAAGCCGATCACGGAGCAGACGAGGACGCCGGTCCCCTTGAGCCGCTCGGCGGCCCGGGACGTGTAGTAGGGCTTCACGCAGGCCGCGGCCACGTCGAAGCGAACCGAGAGGTCGCAGCCCGCGTCGAGCTGGGCGTCGGTCATCGTCGGATGCAGGAGCGAGTGGTCGATCATCTTGGCGAGGTCGAGCACGGAAGGCGTTGCGGGTTCTGGATTCACGGTGAGGGGGGGAGCCCGGGTGCGGTCAAGGCTTGGGCCGGTCCCCCGAGGGGACCAGAAACGGAGCGGCAGCGCAAACCGCGAGTGGTCGGCAAGGCGGCATTGCCAAGGGCCCGCGGCCGGGCTAACCCCTACGCCACCCGCAGCCCCCCACCCATGAAGAGGAAACTCGTGCTCCTTTGCCTCCTCGCAGGGGGAGTCTCCGCGCAGCCCGCCGCGCCCCTGCCCTCCGTGTCCGCGGGCCGCGTCGAGCGGTGGCCGGACCACCCCTCGCGCTTCGTTTCCGCGAGGAACATCGACGTCTGGCTCCCGCCCGGCTACGACGGGACGAAGCGGTGCCCGGTCCTCTACATGCAGGACGGCCAGGGTCTCTTCGACGCCTCGGCGACCTGGAACAGGAAGGCGTGGGGCATGGCCGACACGCTCGCCCGTCTGATCCGCGAGGGAAAGGTGCCCGAAACGATCGTCGTCGGCGTGTGGTCCGTCGGCCCCCAGCGCCACAGCGAGTACTTCCCTGAGAAGGCCCTGGCCTTCCTGCCCGCCGGCGTTCGCGCGGCCTTCGTGGAAAAATGGCTGGGGGGGCGGCCCCAGGGGGACAACTACCTGCGGTTCCTGGTCCACGAGATCAAGCCCGAGGTCGACAGGAGGTACGCGACACGCGCCGACCGGGCGCACACGTTCATCATGGGCTCTAGCATGGGGGCAATCGTCTCGCTCTACGCCCTCTGCGAGTACCCGGAGGTCTTCGGCGGGGCGGGCTGCCTCTCCACCCACTGGATCGGCACCTTTGAGAAGAACGCGGCCCTTCCCCTGGCGACGTTCGACTACCTCCAGGGGCATGTCCCCGACCCCGCGGTCCACCGGATCTATTTCGACCGCGGCACGGAGACCCTGGACGCCCTGTACGCGGAGTCCCAGGGCTTAGCGGACCTGCTCTTCAGGGAGAGGGGCTACGGCGACGCCAACTTCATGAGCCGCGTCTTCCCCGGAGAGGGACACAGTGAGGACGCCTGGGCCAGGAGAGTCGCCCTCCCCTTGGAATTCCTCCTCGGGCGCTGACCGTGCAACCCTTCCCCTTCGCTCCCGTCTGGCAGTGCAGGCGCAAGTTGGCGACGCCGGCCCGCCCGCAATGAAGACATCCCCCATGACCGCCGGCCTTGCCGCCTTAGCCGCGGCCCTTGGCGCGCTCTCTCCCGCGCCGGCCCGCGCCAGCGCTCCGCCGCCCGCCCCGCGCGTGCTGGTCACCTTCGACCATCCGGAGAAATTCCTCGACATCCGGGACAACTATTTCCCCTCCGCCGAGGGAAAGGAGAGGATCCTGGAGGCGATCCGGGCCACCGTCGCGGAGCGTGCGCCCCTCTACCTGCCCAAGGGCGACTCCCTCTACCTCACCTTCATCAACATCAAGCTCGCCGGCATCTACCACGTGGGCTCGGTGTCCGGCGAGACGCGCACCCTCCTGCGGAGCACGCCCCCCCTGTTCATGTTCGGCTGGGCCGTCACCGACACCTCCGGGAGGGTCGTCAAGAGGGCGTGGGAGCGGCTGGAGCAGCAGGACTTGATGGACCTGTACTCGCACGCGGACTCCGGCGATCCCCTGCGCTTCGAGAAGGCAGTGCTGGACGACTGGATGCGCCACAGCCTCCAGGGCTGACGCCCGCCCCCTGGGCGGCCGCCGCTACCCCACCGCCATGGCCGTGAACGGCGCGACGTAGGCCTCCAGGTACACCAGCACGCCCATCATGGCCGCCAGCACCAGGCTGTGGAAGAAGACGTAGCGCAGGATTGAGCTCTCGTGGCCGTACCAGGAGGTGGCGGTGCTGGCCACGACGATGCTCTGCGCGTCGACCATCTTCCCCATGACGCCGCCGACGCTGTTGGCGGCGCACATCAGCGAGGGGCTCAAGCCGAGCTGCTGCGCGGTGATCTTCTGCAGGCTGCCGAACAGCACGTTTGAGGCCGTGTCGGAGCCCGTGAGCGCCACGCCCAGCCAGCCGAGCATCGTGCCGAAGAAGGGATACAGGGAGCCCGTGCGCGCCAGCGCCAGGCCCAGGGTGGCGTCTGCGCCCGAATACTTGGTGACGTTGCCGAGGGCGAGCATTGCGCCGATCGTCAGCAGGGAGTAGCGGGTGCGCCAGACGGTCCCCGCGTACGTGCCGAGCATCTGGCGCGGGGAGAACCCCATGACGAAGCCCGCCACCAGCGCCGCTGCCAGGATGCCGGTCCCCGTCGCGGAAAGGAGGTTGAGCCTGAACGCTGCGGACTCGGGCGGCGCCGAGGGGGCAGCCACCGGGGGCGTCCGCAGCACCAGGCCGTGCAGGTGTGGCGTCGCGAACACCGGCGCGGCGACGCGGTCCAGGGCGGCGCGAACGCCCGGCAGCCCCCAGCACAGGATGAACAGGGCGAGGATGATCCACGGCACCCAAGCCGCGACAATTTCCCCGGGGGAATGCGCGGGCCTGGCCGCTGAGCCCGCTGCGCCGCCCTGGGACGCCCTGCCCCCCTCCTCCGGGGTCGCGTCGCAGCGCCAGAGTGTCCGCGGCCGCCAGACGCGCATGAGCAGGACCGTCGCCACGACGGAGCAGGCGCCCGCGACGAGGGACGCCAGCCACGGCCCGTGGAAGTTGGAAAGGAGCAGCTGGGGGACCGCGAAGGCGACGCCCGCCGTGAGCGCGGCGGGCCACACGCCGAGCATCGCGCGCCATCCTGCGAACGCCCCGACGATCCAGAAGGGAATCATCAGGGAGAAGGGAAAAAGCTGGCGCCCCGCCGTCGCGGACAGCCCGTGGACGTCGAGGCCCGTGACCTGCGCGAGCGTCGTTATTGGGATGCCGAGGGCCCCGAAGGCCACCGGGGCCGTGTTGGCGATAAGCGCGAGGCCCGAGGCGTGCAGCGGCCTGAAGCCGAGCTGGATCAGGATCGCCGCGGTGATGGCCACCGGCGCGCCGAATCCCGCGATGCCCTCAAGGAAGGCCCCGAATGAGAAGGCGATCAGGATCAGTTGGACGCGCGCGTCCGGGGCCACCGCGGCAAGGCTGTTGCGCAGCACCTCCAGGTGCCCCCGCCGTACGGTGAGCTGGTAAAGAAACATCACGTTGAGGATGAGCCAGCCTATCGGGAAGAGCCCGTAGGCGGCCCCGTAGAGCGCCGCCGCCGCCGCCATGTCCGCCGGCATGCGGAAGACGGCGAGCGAGAGGAGCAGCGCGGCCAGCAGGCCGAGCAGCGCGGCGACGTGGATGCGAAGGTTCAGGAATGCGATCGACGCCAGGAGCCCGACGATCGGCAGCGAGGCCGCCAGGGTCGACAGCCATGCCCGCCCGAGCGGATTGTAGTTTTGCAGCCAGATCGACATGTAGCCGTTCGTGATTGGGGGTGACGCCCAGACTGCCCGCCGTGATCGACCGGGCGACCCTAAAAGCGGCGAACCCTGGGAGACTCGAACCCCCCAGCCGTCTGATCCGTAGCGAGGCCGAAGGGTCATTTGTCTCGCGGGGAGGAGCCTGTTTCGCTCCGAGAAATGCCTCTCCCTGTTTCAAGAGTTCCCGCAAGGACCCGGTAAAGACCGGGAAAAGGGTCCCTTGGCCCCCGCTGAAATCCGCCTCTAAGGGTTCAACAAGCTCCCGTCGCGGCCGGGAATGAACATTTGCGAGACCGACTCCCTTTCGCCCGTTTCCATCCGTTGGGGAACAAACATTGTCCGGTGACGGTAAGACCCTTCTCGTCTGAAGTTGACCCCCACGTGCTCGGCTCAGCCCACTCGCCACGGGGTTGATTCGCCTTGACGGTAATAGCCGTGACGGTAAACACCGTCATATCGTTAACCGTCACCGCACACGCATGAAAGCCACTCCCGTAAATCCTTTCTTCTTCGAGCGCACCGCGGACCGCTGGAGCTTCACAGACCGTGAGACTCTCCTGCCGATTATCGAGAAGCTCCTCATCGAGCGGGGCCGCCGCGTCCTCTTCTACGGCCGGCGTCGAATGGGGAAGACGTCCCTCATCGACAACGCCGCACTCAAGGCCTCCACCCAGATCATAAAGGTGGATCTATCGTTGGTCGTCGGCCTCACCGAGGCCGCGACGCTACTCCTTAACCAGATTCCAAGACCGCCCGACGCGATCTTTGGGAAAATGGCGAAACTGGTGGAAGAGAAGCTAGGGAGCGTATCTGTCAGCCTCTGGAAGTTCGCATTCAAGGCGGACCTGCGCCAATCCACCAGCCAAGCAAACATAGACGCGGCGCTCGATTTCATTGAGGCCGTGGCAGAAGCCGAGGACATCATCTACACCGTCTGGCTGGATGAATTCCAAGAGATTTGGAAACTTGGAGGAGAAGACGCCGCC
>CAYNLL010000283.1:0-4728 GCA_964398015.1 uncultured Opitutaceae bacterium
ATGTGGAGGAGGACCAAATCGGAACAACATCTCCTGTTTGTAAAGCGGGCACACGGGGGTGCGAGGTCTGCCACTGCGTCCACCGTTGGCGATGGCTTTCGGGTTGTGGATCGTACACCCTGTATCGCGGGGCAAATCTTTTCGGCACACGGGCGTCCCCCGTCCCTCCCCTCGCAGAGGCGGCCCGGATAGGGGCCGCCACCTGCACCCGCAACGTGAGAGGCAAACACATCATCGTCCTGACGACCTACGCGAGGGAGAAGACGGGCGCCAAAATCATCGGGGCCCTCCTGGAGGCGAAGCGCGCCGCCTGCGTCCAATCCCTCCCGGTACGGAGCGTCTACAGGTGGAAGGGCAGCGTCATGAAGGACCGCGAGCACCTGATGCTCATCAAGGCGAGGGCAACGGACTTCCGGGCAATCAGGGAGATCATCCTAAATAACCACGATTATGACCTTCCCGAGGTCGTCTCGGTGCGCATCGACCAGGGGAGCGCCCGCTATCTCGACTGGATCGACCGCGTGACCCAGCGGTAGCAACGGGGGAATTTCCCCGGGGCACCGGCGGGTCAGCGGGCGCTGCCTCCGGACCGGGTGTCGGGCGGCGGGGGAAATCCCAGCCGGTGCGCCACAAAGAAGCACGCGGCGGATCCCCCGACGGAAAGGAACAGCAGCGTTCGCGCGAGCCGCCTCCCCTGCCATAGGCTGACGAATCCCTCCCTCATCTCGGTCGCCAGCATGTTGCCCTTGCCGGCAAGCATCTCCATCTGGCGCTCGTACTTCTTGGTGTCGTCGCTGATTCCGGCGTCCCTGGAGGCCGCGGACCCGTTGATCAGGATCGCGGCGAGCAGGCCCACGAACAGGATGATGATGCCCGACAGGCGGAAACGCGCCTGGAGGATCGCGTCGCTCTCTGAAATCCCGGGTTTGTCCGAGGCGCTCATTGGCTAGTCATTTGGCGCCAAAATCCGTCGCGGCCGCGCGCGCCCAAAGCAAGACGAAACGGGAACCCGCCGAGGGCCGATGGGACGTCGCGCCGGTTTTCGGCAATAATGGATTGACTATTCCAGAATGATCGTTCTCCTATGGGGCATGGGCCGCACCAAAGAGTTCGACGAAGCCGAGGTCCTCGAGCAGGCGCTCGAGCTCTTCCGCACGCGCGGCTACATGCACACCTCGTTTGAGGACCTGACCGAGGGGCTCGGCGTCAGCCGCCAAAGCCTCTATGACACCTACGGCGACAAGAAGACGCTCTTCCACACGGCCCTGAGGCGCTATCTCGAGCGCTCCCTCGACCTCATGCGCCGCAAGCTCGAGGACCCTGCCCCGGTCCGCGAGGTCATCGGCGGCCTCTTCGAGGGGATGATCGCGGGCAACTGCAGCAAGGGCTCCCCGGGCTGCCTGATGGTCAATTCGATGGTCGAGCTTGCGCCGCACGACCCGGAAACCCGCGCGATCGCCCAGTCCCACGCCCGCGAGATCGAGGGCCTCTTCGCCTCCCGGCTGGTCGACGCCCAGCGCAGGGGCGAGTTCTCGAAGTCGAAGGACCCCGCGGCGCTCGCGCGGTTCTTCTACCACACCCTCCTCGGCCTGAGCGTCGCCGCGCGGGCGCTTGGCGACCGCGATTCCATGAGGGGAAGCGTTCGCGTGGCCCTGCAGGTCCTCGACTGATCTTTTCACGCCTTTTTTGGAATGTTTGTTCCATTTTAACCCACACATCACCATGAAAAACAAGACCATCCTCATCACCGGCGGCACCTCGGGCATCGGCCTGGCCACCGCTCAACTCCTGCAAGCCGACGGCGCGCGGGTCATCGTCACCGGCCGCAATCCGGCGACGCTCGCCGAGGCGCGCGGGGCGCTTGGCCCCGCCGCCACCGTGATCGCCTCCGATTCAGGCTCTATCGCCGACGCCCAGGGCCTGGGGACGGCGGTCCTCGCCCATACAAAGAGGCTCGACGGGGTCTTTCTCAACGCCGGCACCGGCCAGTTCGGGCCGATCGAGGCCATGACCCCCAAGCTCTTCGACGATATGTTCGGCATCAACGTGAGGGGGCTCTACTTCCAGCTGCAGTCCCTTCTGCCGCTGCTCGGCGACCCGAGCTCCGTCGTCTTCACGTCCTCCGTCGTGGCCCAGCTGGGCCTGGCCGCGGCCAGCGTGTATTCGGCCACGAAGGCGGCGGTGACCTCGCTCGGAAGGACCCTGGCTGCCGAGCTCGCTCCGCGCGGGATCCGCGTCAACACGATCAGCCCTGGCCCGATCGCGACGCCCATCTTCGGCAAGATGGGCATGTCCTCCGAGGCGCAGCAGGGGTTCGTCCAGCACATGACGTCCCAGACGCTCTCCAAACGCCTGGGGACCCCCGAGGAGGTCGCGCGGCTCGCCCGCTTCCTCCTGTCGGACGACTCGTCCAACATCATCGGCGAGGAAATCGTGATCGACGGCGGCACGCGCCTGACCTGACCCGCCATGATCCCCGCCCTTGTCGTCCTCTCCGCGCTCTGCGTGCTCGTCGCCACCGACACCACCGACCCGGGGCGCTAGCCCCGCCCGCCCGGGCGCCCATTTGCATTGCGGCGCATCACCCGCACCTTGTCGCATGACCGCCTCCCTTCTCTCGCAGACCCCGTCGCCCCCCGCGGACGACGCCCTGATCGACGCCTACTCGGGCGCCGTGTCCGGGGCCGTGGCCGCGGCGCACCCGGCCGTCGTCCACATCGAGGTGGGCGGCGGCAGCGCCCCGGGGGGCTCGGGATCCGGATTCTTCATCTCCCCCGACGGCTACCTCCTCACCAACAGCCACGTGGTCCACGGGGCACGCGAACTGCGGGTCTTCCTCGCGGACGGGCGGAGGCTCTCCGCCGACCTCGTGGGCGACGACCCCGATTCCGACCTCGCGGTGCTCCGGGTCAGCGCCGACGAGCTGGCCCACCTCACGCTCGCCGACAGCAACAGCGTCCGCCTCGGCCAGATCGCCATCGCGATCGGTTCGCCGATGGGGTTCCAGCAGACGGTGACCGCCGGCATCGTGAGCGGCCTCGGCAGGTCGCTTCGCGGCGCCTCGGGCCGGCTCATCGACAACGTCATCCAGACCGACGCGGCGCTCAACCCGGGCAACTCGGGCGGGCCCCTCGTGAACACCCGCGCGGAGGTGATCGGGGTGAACACCGCCATCATCCGCCCCGCGCAGGGAATCTGCTTCGCGATCGCGAGCAACACCGTCCGCTGGGTCGCCGCGTGGCTCATCAAGGACGGCCGGATCCGGCGCAGCTTCGTCGGGGTGGCCGGACAGACCGTGCCGCTCTTGAGGAAGCTCATCCACCACCACAAGCTCGCCCAGGAGGCGGGCGTCCTGGTGATGGGCCTGGAGGCCGGAAGCCCCGCCGAGCGGGCGGGGCTCGCCCAGGGCGGCATCCAGCTCGCCCTTGACGGCTCGCCCCCTCCGGGCGGCGACCCCCCGCACCACCTCCAGAACGCCGACCCCAACGGCGAGTGGGCCATCGTGACCTTCCTGCGTGGCGTGGAGCTTCGCCGCCACGCGATCACCCCCCTCGAGATGCCCAGCCGCGCGTGAGCGGCCGGCGACGCATGCGCGCGGGACATTGGAACCGGCCTAGGCGCCCGGCTTGAGGCCCGGGTCGGCGGCGGCCCGGGCGACCAGCTCAAACGAGCGCAGGCGCGCCGGGTGGTCGAAGATGGCCGCCGTCACCATGAGCTCGTCGACCCCGGTGCGGTCCACGAACGCGCGGATCCCGCGCGCCACGGTCTCGGGAGAGCCGACGATGGCCTCGCGGAACGCCTGCCCCACCCCGAGCCTCTCCACCGGGGTCCACCTTCCCTCCATGCTGTCGACGGGCGGGGGGAGCGTGCCCGGCGTCCCTCGGCGCAGGTTGACAAAGCTCTGCTGAAGCGAGGTGAACAGCCGGGCTGCCTGCGCGTCGGTGTCGGCGGCGAAGGCGGCCACCGCGGCCATGGCGTACGCCCGCGGCATCGCTTCCGACGGGCGAAACTCGGCCCGGTAGACCTCCAGCGCCTCGCCCAGAAGGTCCGGGGCGAAATGCGACGCGAAGGCGAAGGGCAGGCCGAGGGCCGCCGCGAGCTGGGCGCTGAAAAGGCTGGAGCCGAGGAGCCAGATCGGGACCCTCAGGCCGGCGCCAGGCACCGCCTGCACGCCCGGGCGGGCCCCCGGCGCGCGAAAATAGTCCTGCAGCTCCATCACGTCGCGCGGGTAGACGTCGGCCGTGTCCGGCTGCCCGCGCCGCAGCGCCCTCGCCGTGGGCGGGTCGGTCCCGGGCGCCCTCCCGAGGCCCAGGTCGATGCGGCCGGGAAAGAGGGACTCGAGCGTCCCGAACTGCTCGGCGATCACGAGGGGCGAATGATTCGGCAGCATCACGCCGCCCGAGCCGACCCTTATCGTCGAGGTCCCCCCCGCGACATGCGCGATCACCACGGCGGTCGCCGCGCTGGCTATGCCCGGCATGTTGTGGTGCTCGGCCAGCCAGTAACGGCGGTACCCCCAGCGCTCGGCGTGGCGCGCGAGGTCGAGGGCGTGGGCCAGCGCCTGGGCGACCGTGGACCCCTGGGCCACGGGCGCCAGGTCGAGTATCGAGAGCGGCACCATGCCCCAGTCTGCGCAGGTGCGCCGATTTTGCCAGCGCCCGCGCAAACCGGGCGGGGCGCGCCCCCTCGATGTGGGAGATATAAGTCAAATGCCTGGGCGGGCCGGGG
>CAYNLL010000284.1:0-4720 GCA_964398015.1 uncultured Opitutaceae bacterium
GCTCGAGCAGGGGGACACGCTCGTGGGCTGCGTCCTGACGACCGGGGACAACGAGATCATCCTGGTCAGCCACAAGGGGCAGGCGGTGAGGTTTGCCGAGGAGGACCTCCGCGACCAGGGCCGCGACACTGTCGGCGTGACGGGAATGCGCTTCAAGATCGACGGCGACCATGTGAAGGCGATCGAGGTCTGCGACCCGGCCGACCGGCTGCTCGTCGTGCGCGAGGACGGGATCGGAAAGCGCACGCCCTTTGAGGACTACCGGCTCATCAGCCGCGGCGGCACGGGCGTGATCGCGATCGACCTCCCGGAGGACGGCTCCGTCAACGTGGCGGGCGCGCTGAGCGTCAGCGACAGGGGCGAGGTCATGCTGCTCACGGCAAAGGGCCAGAGCATCCGCACGCGCGTCAGCGAGATTCGGGAGACCGGGCGCGGCGCCAAGGGCGTGAAGCTGGTGACGCTGGCCGAAGGGGACCGGCTGCTGAGCGTCGCGCGTATCGTCGAGACAGAGGAGGAGACGGCCTCCCCGGTCGAGGCCCCGTAGGACCCCGGGGGCTATTTCCCCTCGGGGGGCTCGGCCTGCGCCGGGGCCTGGGGGCTGGCGTTGCCCAGGAAACGCACGCGCGGGCGGCCGCCCTTCTCAATCTCCATGAAAAAGCTGCCCATGACGCCGGGCACGACCCGCACGTGGACGGGCTTGTCGGCCAGGGGCGCCCAGAACCGATCGTCGTCGGTCACGACCCACCTCTGGCCGTTCGTCAGCGTGAGGATCGTGTCCTTCTGCCAGCCGTGGAATCCGGGCACGAGCGTGGCGTCGAGCGTCGTGTACTCGATCTCCGTGCCGGGCTTAAGGACAACCTTCACGCGCTCCATGAAGCTCGCCGTTGCCGCCTTTTTCTTCGCCGCCTCCTGGTCCTCGGCCTGGACCTGCTGGCGGACCGTCTCGGCCACCTTCGCGGTCACCACCTCGGTCACCTTCGCCGTCACCACCTCGGTCACTTTGGCGGTCACCACTTTGGTGGTCTCCTCCGTGGCCTTGGCGACCGCCCCCGCCTTCTCGCCGCGCACGAGGGCGTCGAGCTTGGCGAGCTGCTCGGGCGTCAGCTTGTCGAGGCCGGCGGCCTTGAAGTCCTCGGGCGTGAGGTTTTTCGTGAACGAGTCGTCGGCGCGCGCGGCGACGGCAACGGCGAGCGAGACGGCAAGGACCAGGCGTTTGATCATTCGGGGCACGACACGGTCAACGCTTGCCTCGGCCCCGGTGCAACGAAAAAGTCGCGTCCGACACGCATGATCAGGGCGCTCATTTTTGACTTTGACGGACTCATCCTCGACACGGAGACGGCTCTCATCGAGGCCTACGGCGACGTGCACGCGGCACACGGGCTGCCCTTCGACCGCCCCCTCTTCACGCGCAGCGTCGGCCATGCCGACTACGCGTTCGATCCCTGGAGGGGCTTCGGCCGCGCGGCAGACCGGGCCGCGCTTGAGGCGGAGCGCAGGGCGTTCAACCAGGCCCGGAACGAGGCGCAGCCGATCCTGCCCGGCGTCGAGGCCCTCATCCGGGACGGCAGGGCCCTGGGCCTTAGGATCGGGCTCGCATCGAACTCGGGGAGGGCCCACGTCGAGGGCCACCTGCGCAGGCTGGGCCTCTTCGGTCTCTTCGAATTTGTCGCGTGCCGCGAGGACGTTGCCTCTCCCAAGCCGGAACCCGACCTCTACCGGCACGTCCTCAACCACTTTGGACTGCGGGGCCGAGAGGCGATCGCCTTCGAGGACTCGCACACGGGCAGCCTGGCGGCCAGCCGCGCGGGCGTGTGGGTCGTCGCGGTCCCCAACGTCTCGACCGGGCACCACGACTTCAGCCACGCGGACGTCCAGGTCGCCTCGCTGGAGGATTGCCGACTGGAGGAGCTGGCCGCACGCTTCGGGGCATGAGTGCCCCTCCCGTGCCGCGGTACAACGTGCTCGGCGTCGGGGTGTCGGCGCTCACGCTTGCCCAGGCGCGCGACTTGATCGTGGGCGCCTGCGGAGCCCGCGGTCTGGGCTATGTGTGCCTGTGCACGGCGAACGGGCTCGCGGAGGCCCGGCGCGATCCCGGGTTCAGGCGCATCTTCAACGAGTCGTGGCTGACGACGCCGGACGGCATGCCGGTGGTGTGGATGGGACCTCCCGGCGTCGAGCGCGTCTACGGTCCCGACCTCTTGCTGGCGGTGTGCGACGCCGGGCGGGCCCGGGCCCTGCGCCATTTCCTCTTCGGCGGGAACCCCGGAGTCGCCGAGGAGCTTGCGGCGCGCCTGACGGCGCGCTTCCCTGGGCTCATCGTGGCGGGGACCCACACACCGCCGTTCCGCGACCTGGACGCCGGCGAGATGAAGGCCCTGCGCCGGGAGGTCGCTGAAGCGCGGGCCGACATCGTGTGGGTCGGCCTCGGGACGCCCAAACAGGAGCGGTTCATGGCCGGGCCCGGCAGGACCCTCGAGGCGGGCCTCCTCGTCGGCGTCGGCGCCGCGTTCGACTTCCACTCGGGGCGCGTTCCCCAGGCCCCCCGCTGGATGCAGCGCAGCGGGCTCGAGTGGCTCTTCAGGCTCTGCACGGAGCCCCGCCGCCTGGGGCCCAGGTACCTGACGACCAACACGCTCTTTCTGCTCAGGGCGGCCGCCCAGAGGCTCGGGCTCCGGGAGTACCCCATTTAGAACAGCTCGCGCTGGATGATCGAGTCGCGCTTCCTGGGGTCCATCGTGCTCAGGGCGAGCAGCTGCATTACGGTGAGCGAGGCGAGCTGCGGGTGCCGCGCGAGAGAGCCCAAGAGGAGCGCCCCGGCGATCGCGTCGTAGAGCGCGGCGTGGTACCGGATCCTTCCCTCGGGGCAATGGACTCGCGCCAGGGCGTCGAGCTCGCCCTGCAGGCCGCAGGCCGCCACGAGCGACTCAAGGCGGCCCGACTCGAGGCCGGGGTAGAGCTGGGCGTAGATGCGCGCGGAGTCGATCCAAGGGCCCCAGTCGATCACACGGGAGCCCGGCCGGGCAAAATCCGGCGAGCTCCGCGGATAGGGCCACACGGACCTCAGGAGCGAATTCTCGGCGCCGGCGTAATGGGCGGCAAGCGGCCCCCTCTCGCGGTGCCCGGCGAAGACCTCCCAGTCGTCCGAGAAGGGCGCCAGCCCCGAGAGCGCCTCCGCGCTCAGGCCGTGGATCTCCGTGTCGGCTGCGCCGACGCTCCCCGTCGGGGCGCAGAGGCGCGTGAGGGTCGCGCTCACGCGGCCCTGGTGGAGCGTGGCCACCCCGTACTCGAGGATGCCCGAGGCGCGGCTCCCCTCAAAATCGATGAAGAAGATCGGCTGCTCCAGCCAGTGCATGACCGCACGATTTCCGCGAATGCGCCCGGCTCCGAGCTCAATTTTCGTGTCTTTCGCATGAATCGCGGTTTCAAGGAGGGTGTGAACGTCGAACCCTACCGCGATTTCATGGTCGAGCTCGCCGAGCTGAGCGGCGCCTTCATACGCCCCTTCTACGGGCGGACCGACCTTGAGGTGGAGCTCAAGGCAGACCGCTCCCCCGTCACCGCCGCCGACCGGGGCGCCGAGGAGCTGATGCGCGACCTGATCGGGAGGACGTTTCCGGCGCACGGCGTCATCGGCGAGGAGTTCGGCCCCGACAGGCCCGACGCCGAGTTCGTGTGGGTCGTCGACCCGATCGACGGCACGAAGTCCTTCACGACGGGGGTGCCGCTCTTTGGCACGCTGATCGGCCTCCTCCACGAGGGCCTACCGGTCCTGGGATGCATCCACCAGCCCGTGCTCCAGCAGCTGCTGATCGGCGACGGCCACTCGGCCTCGTTGAACGGGCACCCGGCGCGGGTCAGGGGCTTGCGCGAGGTCGAGGAGGCCACGGTGCTCACGAGCGACCCAGTCATGGCGTCCCGGGCCGCGGGCTTCCCCTCCCTCATGGCCCGGGCGAGGCTCGCCCGCACGTGGGGCGACTGCTACGGCTACCTCCTGGTGGCCACAGGCTGGGCCGACGTCATGTTTGACCCCGCGATGAACCTCTGGGACATCGCGGCGCTCGTCCCCGTCATAAGGGGCGCCGGGGGTGTGATCACGGACGCGAAAGGGGGGCCCGCCTACCCCGCGGCGTCGATCATCGCCGCGTCCTGCGCGGAGCTGCACCGCCAGGTCGTCGCCGCGCTCAACCCCTGAGCGGCTACTGCGCCTTTGCGCCGGACAGGACCCACGCGGAGATCACCGCGCGCTCCTCGTCCGTGATCGCGGTCACGTTCCCGAGCGGCATGATCCTCGTCACGACCACCTGCTGGTACATCCGCTGGGCGTTCTGAAGGATCCCGTCCGCGCTTGTCAGGACGACTCCCGCGGGGGGCTGGGTGATTCCGACGAACGTGGGAGTCTGGGAGTGGCAGGCAACGCAGCGCTGGCCGACAATGGTCCTCACGCGGTTGAGGGTCACCGGGCCGTTGACCGGAGGCAGCGGCTGAATGTGCGGCGCGGTCCAGACGGCCGCGGCCGCGAGGAGCGCGGCGGCGCCCGCCAGATAGGGCCACGCGAAGAACCCCTTGTGCCTGCGGTTGAAGAAGTGGCGGATCAGGACGCCGGCCCCGCCGATCAGCGCGAGCACCGCCCAGGCATAGCGGTGGCCGAAGGTCGACGAGTAATGGTTGCTGATCATGATGAACACGACCGGCAGCGTGAAGTAGTTGTTGTGGACGC
>CAYNLL010000285.1:0-4716 GCA_964398015.1 uncultured Opitutaceae bacterium
CGAGGCGCTCCATGCAGCGGGCTCTCTCCGATGCCGGGGTCGCACCCGGGCGCGTGGGCTACGTCTCAGCGCACGCGACGTCGACGCCGGGGGGCGACGGCGAGGAGGCCGCCGCGATCGCGGCGGTCTTCGCCGGGAGCAAGGAACGGCTCCATGTGAGCGCGGTTAAGTCGATGACCGGCCATCTGCTCGGCGCCGCAGGCGCGCTCGGCGCCCTCGCCGCCGTCCTGGCGATCGAGAAGGGCGTCCTGCCGCCCACCCTCAACCTCGACAACCTCGATCCCGCGTGCGCCGCCCATGGGCTCGACTTCACCGCGCGCACGGCCGTGCGCAAGACGGTGGACGTGTCGCTCGCCAACAGCTTCGGTTTCGGCGGGACGAACGCCTCCCTCGTGTTCGGCCGGGCCTGAGGCGCAGGGCCCCCTAAATGCCGTCGGGGGGGGGCGTCACGGCCCCGGGGGCGACCGGCGCGGTCAGGTAGGGGTGGATGATGACGCGCGAGGCGCTCGTCGGGGCAAGGTAGGCCTTCGCGAGGGCGGCGATGTCCGCCGTCGAGATGGAACCGAAGTCGGCCGCCCGCGAACGCGCCCAGTCCAGCACCTCGGGCTTTTCCTGGGCCTTCCCGAGGACGGTCATCCAATAGCTGTTTGTGCGCTCGGTCTCCGGAATCTTCGTCATGATGGGGTTCTTCGCGCGGTCCAGCTCGTCCTGGGTCACCCCGTTGGCGTTCATGTCGGCGGCGACCGACACGACGACGTCCTGGATGTCCTTCGCCTTCGCCGGGTCGACGATGACGATGGCGGCGATATAGCCATAGCCGGGGAGCACGTCGCTCGCGGAACTCCCTACCGTGGGGGTGTAGGTGCTGCCCAGCTGCTCGCGCACCTTGACGCGCAGGCGGTCGGAGAGGATCTCCGCCAGGACGCCCAGCCGGCGCTCACGGTGGACGTCCATGCCGTCGGACGTCGGCCAATAGACGGCGACGAGGCTCTTGGGAATCTTCGAGTCGATGGCAAAGTCCTTCCTGAAGGGCGTGGCGGGGAAGCTGACCTTGCGCAGGTCGGCGAGCGCCTGGCGTGGGGCGCGCGCGGGCAGGGTGCCCAGCGTCTTCGCCGCGATCCCTATCACGGTGTCGATGTCGAAGTCGCCGGCGACCGAGACCTCGAGGGCGCCGCTGGCGAGGGTAGGCGCAAGCCAGGCCCTCTCCTCGTCAAGGCTGCGCTGCATCATCTGGTCCTTCGGGGGCAGGCCGAACCGGGGGTCGCCGTCGGCCAGAATCCGCGACACCTTCAGGGCGAGCGGCCCGCGCTCGGTGTGCTCGAAGCCCACATAGGCGGCCTCGATCCGCTTTCGCGCGGCCCGAAGGGCCTCGGGGCGGTAGCCCGGGTCGGAGATGTTCGCGGTCAGCAGCTGGAACTCCAGCGCGACATCCTCCTTGTTGGTGTCGCCGCTGAGCACGAACGAGTCGAGCGTCGAGGTGAACAGGACGCCCGCCTGCTTTCCGGAGAGGATCCGCAGCAGGTCGTCGGCGCTGTGCTGGCCCAGGCCTCCGGCGGTGTAGGTGAGGCTGGCGAAGGTCGAGAGGCCGGGCTCCGTCGCGGCAGGCTCGGTGAGCTGGCCGTCCCCGAGGCGGGCGGACACGTGGATGGTGTCGGCCTCGAAGTCGGTCTTCTTAAGGTTGAGGCGCACGCCGTTGGCGAACGACACCTCGGTGATGTCCAGGTCGTCGATGTGGGTGCGGCTGGCGACCGCGCCCGGCGGGCCGAAGTCGGTGTAGGCCCAGACGACCTTTGCGAGCGCGGCCGCGGGCTTGACGACGACCGCCTGCGACGCGCCGTAGGCGGCCGCCACGGCCGCGTTCGCGTCGCCGTCAATCTTCGCGTTGCCGGACACGAACACGTACCTGCCGGGGGCCGACCAGGCCGCCCTCAGGGCGGCGAGGCAGTCGGCGGGCGTGACCCTGCCTAGGGCCGGGCCATAGAGCGCGAGGTCGTCGTCGGGGCTCGTGAAGACCTCGCGGTCGACGAAGCTCTCCGCGAGGTCGCCGGCCAGCTCGTCGGAGCGGCGGGTCGAGGCGGACTTCTGCGCCTGCTCGAGGTCGCTGCGAAAGTCGGCCACCGCCTCCCGCACCTCGTCGGGCCTGAAGCCGAACGACAGGGCGCGGCGCAGCTCCTGATCAGCCACGCCGAGGGCGGCGGCCCACTGGTCCGCCTTGCAGTTCACGCTGATCTTCGACTCGCGGTAGAGGTTGAACGGCTCGTCCACGCTCGCGTTGGCCCGGATGAAAGGGGCGTTCTCCTTCTTGGAGAGGATGGAAAGCCTGCGGTTGATCATCTCGACCGCGAGGCTCCTGGGAAGGAGCTTGAGCCGCTGGCCGGCCGTGTCGGCCGGCGGCGTGTACGGCACCGTCGAGGCGATCACGACCTGCGTGTCCGGCGCCTCGGGCTCGCCGTGGAAGAGGGCCTTGACGCCGGTGAAATCCCGAACCTTGCCGAGGTCGACGGCGGGCGTCTCGGGCCTGCGGTCGGCGAGCCCCGAGAACGCGCCGGTGATCATCTTTTCGACCGCAGCGGCGTCGACGTCGCCGACGACCACGACCACCATCAGCTCCGGTCGGTACCACGTGTCGTAGAAATCGACGAAGGGGTCGCGGTTCGACGTCTCGATGACGCTCGTCAGCCCAATCGGCAGGCGCTGCGGCACGCGGGTGCCCGCCTCCATGAACTCCAGTTCCGCCACAAGCGTGCGGTAGCCCACGGAGTCGCGCGTGCGCTTCTCGCTCAGGATGATCCCGCGCTCCTTGTCGACCATCGCCTGCTTCAGCAGAAGGCCGCCGCCGTAGTCCGCGAGGATCTGAAGGCCCTCCTGGAGCGTCGCCGGGGTGTTGTCCGGCATCTCCAGCTGGTAAAGCGTGTGGTCGAACGAGGTCGACGCGTTGGTGTCCGCTCCGAACCCCATCCCCATGCGCTGCAGCTTCTCGACAAGCGTCCCCGGCGGGTAGTGGGTGCTCCCGTTGAAGGCCATGTGCTCCAGGTAATGGGCGAGCCCGCGCTGCGCCTCGGTCTCGTCGAACGAGCCCGCGAGCACCAGGAGCCGAAGGGAGGCCTTCGCCTTGGGCTCGTGGTTGGGGAAGACGACGTAGCGCAGCCCGTTGGGAAGGGTGCCGAAATGGAGCGCCGGGTCGGCCCGCAGGTCGCTCCCGTCCTGCGCGAAGGGCAGGGCGGCCCTGAGCGCGGCCGCTAGGGTGAGGAGCAACAGGAACGCGGTGAACTTTGGGGCGCGGCGCATCGTCGGCGGGGATCGTTGCCCCACAGCGGGTCCGCACAAGTGCAAAAAAGGGCGCGGGCGTGAAACTTGTTGTGGCATTGGCGGACGGTTTGCGGTGTCTCTTAGGCCGTCACGCCCGCCCACCATGATCTGGATCTACCGGCTCCTCTTCCCCCTGGCCCTGCTGGCCCTGTCGCCCTACTACCTGTGGCGCATGCTGAAGCGCGGCGGCTACGCGGGCGGGTTCCTGCACCGGTTCGGGTTGCCCCCGCGCGTCCCCGCCCGGAGGCCGGGCGCGCCTCGGGTGTGGCTGCAGGCCGTGAGCGTGGGTGAGATGCTGGCCGTCGGCCCGATCCTGCGCGGGCTCAAGGAGGACGGGGTTGAGGTGGTTCTGACCACGACGACCAGCACCGGCTACCGGGTCGCGCTCGAGCGGCACCTGCCGCTCGTGTGCGCCGTCGCCTACTTTCCGATCGACTGGTGGCTGTTCTCGGCCCGGGCGTGGGCCGCGGTGCGCCCCGACCTGGCGATCGTGACGGAGGGCGAGCGCTGGCCCGAGCACATGCGCCAGGCCGCCAGCCGCGGCGTGCCGGTGCTCTGCATCAACGCCCGTATCTCGGACCGGAGCTTCCGCCGGCTGGGGCACTTCCCGGCTGCGGCGTCCTTCGTGCTGGGCGGTATGACGCGGATCCTTGCCGGGTCCGAGCAGGACGCCGAGCGCTTCCGCGCCCTGGGATTCGCGGCGGAGAGGGTCAGCGTGACCGGCAACATCAAGATGGATGTCGAGATCCCTGCCCTCGGGCAGGACGAGCGGGCCGCGCTGCGGCGCGAGCTCGGGCTTGCGGCCGGCCGGCTGGTCCTGCTCGGCTCCTCGACATGGCCCGGCGAGGAGCAGGCCCTTGTCGGCGCGCTCGCCGGGGCGCGCTCGAGGGGCGTCGCGTGCTCGCTCCTCATCGTGCCGCGCCACGCGGAGCGCGGTCCCGAGATCGCGAGGCTGCTCGCGGAAAGCGGCTTCTCGTTCCACATGAGGTCGATTGGGGACGCTCGCGCCGACGTCGACATCGCCGTGGGCGACACCACGGGGGAGCTGCGCGCGATGACGCAGCTCGCCGACGTCGTGTTTGTCGGCAAGAGCCTCGCGCCCCACACCGGGGGCCAGACCCCGGTGGAGGCGGCCGCGCTCGGCAAGCCCATTCTGATGGGCCCCGGGATGGGGAATTTCCGCGAGATCGCCCGGGACCTGCTGGGGCGCGGGGCCGCCCGCAGCGTGGCCGACGCCGCAGACCTCGGCCGCCAGGCCGCGGACCTGCTGGCGGACCCGGCGCTCCGGGCCGCCCTCTCTGCCGCCGCAACTAGTTGGTGCGGAGACAACCGAGGGGGCGTCGACCGGACGCTCGCCGCCATCCGCACCGACCTGTCGGCGTCATATAAGCGGAGCGCAACGGCCGT
>CAYNLL010000286.1:0-4716 GCA_964398015.1 uncultured Opitutaceae bacterium
GAGCTCAACGGCACCGGCACCGCGATGTCTACAACCGCGAGGAAATCGAGTGAGCCGGTCTGTGCAAATTGAAGGGCGCGCATGGAAGGAGCAAGCCGGCGACACGAAGGCCGGTCAAATCCAACGCGTGGAGGATCAACGGGGGCGGCCGCCGATCGTGTACCCCCATTGAATCTCCTCACGGTAGGCCCCTCCGGGGTCATGGGCGTGCAAGGCGGCCCTCAGGTCGGACTCGAACGCCTCCGCCCCGGCGCCCAATATCCTCCTCGAACAGACGGAGGTGGAGTAGAGGAAGCCGAGGATGGTGCCGATCGTCCACGTGTGCGGCACGACAAACGTGTGGTTGGCCACCTGCGCGAATCCCGCCTCCCTGAGCACCCGTTGGTCATGGGCGGGACCGGACTCCGCCCCGGTGGCGCCCCCATCCTTCCTGGCGCCGCCGCCGGTGTGGCGGCGAACGGTCTCCATCACGATTCCCTGCCAGGGTTCCTTCGCGCTCAGGATGCTGTAGCAGCCCATCGTGGCCACGTGGCCTCCCGGCTTGAGCCAACGGAGCACATTTGCGGCGATCCGACGCTGGTCCAGCCGGTGAAAGGCCTCGCCAATGACAACAAGCTCAAACGACGCCGGAGGCGCCTCCATGTCCTCGCCCCTGCCGACCGTCCACGCGATGTGGGCCGCCCCTTGCCGGGCCGCCTCGCGTTTGCCCGCCTCGATCATCTCGGGCTCGATGTCTATCGCCCAAATCTCCCGAAAGGAGCCCGCGAGCGCCAGGGCGAGGCGGCCGGGTCCGCTCGCCAGGTCGAGGAGGCGGCCCCCTCCCGTCGCGCTCGATCGGCGCAAGAGGTCCGCGAGGAGCGCCTCGGGATAAGGGACACGGTACTGCACATAGTAGTCTGCCGTACCGGCAAAGGCGTCCTTCGCGAAGTTCGGCCTGTAGGAATCGGATGGTCCCATGGCACGGGGCTCCGCGCCGCCCGTGTCGCGCGCCCTCACTGTGGCGCCGGCTCGTAGCACAGCAGAACGTTGCCGTTGCCGAAGACGCGCGACCGCACGAGGCTGAGGGCCTGCTTCTCCTTCAGCCCTGCGAACATCGACCTGCCGCCGCCAAGGACGACCGGAATCACCGCCACCTGGAGCTCGTCGATCAGGCGCTCCTGCGCCAGCTGCGAGACGATGGAGGCGCTCCCCAGGACGACGAGCGGCGGCCCGGGCAGTCCCTTGAGCCTTCGCACCTCGGCGGACGGGTCGTCCTTGACGAGGCGGGTGTTGCTCCACGAGGCCTCCTTCAGGGTCCTGGAGAACACCACCTTGGCTGCGCTGTTCATGCACGCGGCAACGCCAGGGAGGATCTTGTGCGCCATCGCGGTCGGCCAGAAGGCGGCCATCATCTCGTAGGTGACCCGACCGAAAAGAAAGACACTGTCGCCGGTCGCGTTGCTGGCGGCAAACGCGTTCCACTCCGCATCGTTCCTGCGCGCCCAGCTCATGTCGCCGGACGCATCCGCGATGAAGCCGTCCAGTGAGACGTTGTTGAAGACAAGGAGCTTTCGCATGGTATATGATCTCCGATTGTGTTCCGCGGCCCGGCGCTGATCGTTTGCGGTGAAGCCTACTGGAGGGCGGGGACGCGGGCGCCGCATGCGTCCGCTCCCACCGAGAAACGCGTCAGCCGCCGCCCCCATGCGATCGACGGACGCTCTATGGCCCGCTCGGTGAGGTGCGCCGTCGCCACCGCGGCGCCAACGACGGGAACAGCGAGGGCCAGGCCCCACTCCAGCGGGTGGTCCCGCAGCGCGGCGTTCCCCCCGGTCCAATGCTCGACAAGGATAAGGAAGGTGATGTTGAAGAGGTAGACGCTGTAGCTGAGGCGCCCCAGGTATTGGGAGACGCCCCGGTCGAAGAACCGTCCCAGGGCGCCGCCCCTTTCATAGTAAAGGAGCGTGACGAGGAGCGCGGCAAGGACCTGCTCGGCGTCCATCGACCACCAGTGCAGGCCCATGACATTGCGGACGAGGAGCAGCCCGACGAGGACGGCGGGGGCCGCCGCCAGGGGAAGGCGCCGGGCAATCCACTCCCCCATGCCGGTGGGAATGAGGAGGCCGAGGGCGAAGCAGGACAGGAACCGTTGGTAAAAGACAAGGTGCACCCGCAGCCACGGCTCGCAGAGGACCGTCGCGAGGACCGCATAGGCGCAGGCGATGCCGAGGACTCCCAGGCGACGGTAGGCCCAGAAACCGAGCAGGATGAAGGGGACCGCGAGGAACTCGACCTGGAGCGTCCACGAGGCTCCGAGGACGGAGAAGTCGCACAGCGCCGCGTTGGGCCAGAAATGGCCCGCCCCGAAGGCGAAGCCCCCTGTGAGCGCGAAGGCGGCCAGGCATCCCGCGAGGGCCACGAAGAAGGTGGGGTAAAGCCGGAGCACGCGCCTGACCGAGAAGCCGATCGCCGTGGCGGCGGGCCCCGCGTGGCGCTGCTTGAGGCTCTCAAAGAGGACCGCGCCGCTCAGGACGAAGAACACGACGACGGCGACCTCCCCGCTCACCGCCATGAGCACGAGCTTGCTCGCCACCGCGTAGAGGCCGTGCGCCTCCTGGAGCGTGGGGCGGACGATCCGCTGGTTCTGCGTCGGGTCGCGGTCCAGGATAGAGTGGAAAATGATGACAGCGATCGCGGCGTAGCCGCGCAGGCCGTCGATCTGCGTGTTCCGTGCGCCCGCTCGTTTCACCGGGGCATTGTGTGAAGCTTTCCGTTTCCGCGTCAATGACGGGGGGAAGGCGGCCGGCCGCCAAGATCGGCATTGTGTGCGGGTGGAACGAGGCCCAGCCTCGGGCCCCCACATCCGTGCGTCCCCGGCCCCTGAAATGCACCCCGCCCACCGCCCCGTACCGTTCGTGCGCTTCGCCCTCCTGCTCTCGGCCCTCGCCATGAGCCAAGCCGGCGCGAGCCCCGCCGCGGATCCGGGCGCGGCCGCCGCTCCGGTCGCGCTGCACGGCCGCCTGCGGACGGCCGGCAACATGATCGTCGGCGCCGACGGGCAGCCCGTGAGCCTCGCGGGCGTGAGCTTTGGCTGGAGCCAGTGGGAGGCCGCGCCCTACTTCAACGCCGGCGTCGTCGCGTGGCTGAGGAAGGATTGGAACTGCAGCGTGGTGCGCGCGCCGCTCGGCGTGGAGTCTGGCGGGTATCTCGAGGCCCCTGAGGCGAACAAGGCGAGGGTGTGCGCGGTGGTCGACGCCGCTATCGCGCAGGGCCTTTACGTCATCATTGACTGGCACGACCACCATGCGGCGCGGCACCTCGAGGCCTCCGAGGCGTTCTTCACGGACATGGCCCGTCGGTACGGCCGGTACCCGAATGTCATCTACGAGATCTTCAACGAGCCCCTGGGCGACGCGTCGTGGAGCGCCGAGGTCAAGCCCTACGCCGAGAAGGTGATCGCGGCCGTGCGTGCGGTGGACGGCGGGAACCTGATCGTGGTGGGAAGCCCCCACTGGTCGCAGGACGTGGACGTGGCCGCCGGGGATCCCCTTCGCGGAGCCAACATCGCCTACACGCTCCATTTCTATGCTGGCACCCACAAGCAATGGCTCAGGGACAAGGCGCTGAAGGCGCTGCACGGGGGCGTCCCGTTGTTCGTGACGGAATGGGGCACCTGCAACGCGGACGGTGCGGGGCCGGTCGACGAGGAGTCCACGCGGGAGTGGATGGAATTCATGCGTGTCTGGCGCCTGAGCCACTGCAACTGGGCGGTCTACGACAAGCGGGAGACCGCGGCCATCGTGCTCCCTGGGGCGCCGAAAACGGGCGCCTGGGCCAGCACCGACTTGAGCCCCTCGGGGCGGCTCGCCCGCGACTGGATCCGCCGCTGGCCGGCATTCCTCGGGGAGGCCCCGGGGCGCTGAGCCCGCCTATCCGGGGCTGAGCGTCTGGGTGATCACGCTGGTGAACTTGCCCACGTCGTAGGGCTTGGTGATCACCCCGCAGAAGCCGTAGTCGCGGTAGTTCGCCAGGACAGGGTCGCTCGAGTACCCGCTCGAGACCACGGCCCTCACGTCCGGATCGATCTCGCGCAGGTGTTCCAGGGCCTCTCGGCCTCCCATGCCTCCGGGCACCGTCAGGTCCATGATGACCAGCGAGAACGGATTGCCCTCCAGTCGGGCCGCCCTGAACTGGTCGACGGCCTCGCGGCCGTCGGCCACGGCGACAAATTCGAGCCCTATCCTGCGCGTGAGCTTGGAGGCCATCTGGCGGATGCTGGCCTCGTCGTCCATGAAGAGGACCCTGCCCTTGAGGGTGTCGGCCTTCTTGGGTTCCTCGGAAGCCGGCGCGGTGCGGCGCGCGCGCAGGGCCGGGAGCCAGATATGGAAGGTGGTGCTTTGGCCGAACTCGGACTCGACGTCTATCATCCCGCGGTGCTTCTTCACGATCGAATAGGTGGCGGCCAGGCCCAGGCCGCTCCCGGTCTGTTTTGTCGTGAAGTAGGGATCAAAGATGCGCGGCAGGTTCTCGGGGCGGATTCCGGTTCCCGTGTCCGCGATCGAGATGTGGACGTAGTCCCCGGGCCTAAGCGACGGTCGGCTCGTTTGGGAAACCGACTCGTTCCGGGCTGAAATGCGGACCATGCCCCCGTTGGGCATGGCCTGAAAGGCGTTGATGACGAGGTTCTGCACGACGCGGCTGATCTGGCCCTGGTCGGCGTCGACCGGCCAGAGGTCC
>CAYNLL010000287.1:0-4704 GCA_964398015.1 uncultured Opitutaceae bacterium
GACGGTGGCCAGGGCGACGCCGAAGGCCAGGAGGCGGAGCATGCTCTTCGGGGGCCTCCTCATTGCGTGCCTGGCCTAGCCCTTTGCCGCGGCCGCAGCCGTGCGCAGAATCACCGATCGGTGCGCCGCGTCCTGGAATTCGCGATACAGGCCGCGGATCTCCTCGTAGTCGTCCTTGTCGAAGAATCCCGCGCTCCGCGTGAGGCTCTTGTGGAGGATGATCGCATTGCCCTCCACCCTGTACACGATCTCCGCGGCGAACAGCCGCCCTGTCTTCTTCCAGCCGTCCGGCAGCTCCTCCACGGCGCAGCCCGCCGGGATCTCAAGACTGTCCTCCTCATCCAGCGCATCCGGGCCGAGCACGGACTTGCCGTCGATCGCGACCGTCCAGGGCTCGAACCTGTGCTGGCCCGGCAGGACGTCGGGGGTCACCAGCATCATGCCGTTGGGCAGCGCCCGACCGAAGGCCGCGGTTGAGAACTCAATCTCGATGTGGAAGCGCGCAAGGCCCGGATCCCATTGGCTCGTCCAGCGCACGCCCTCGCAGAGGGGATTCGCGCGGTGCACGCGGGTTTCGACATAGGCCTGGTACTGCTCGCGCGACCTCGAGTGCCGCTCCCCGTACCACTTTGCGGCCGTGAGCCCCTGGCAGTCCTCCGCGATCTTCGCCCTGACTCCCCCCTTCGCATCCAGCGTCAACGCGATCCTGCGGACGAGCCGGCTCGAGGCGGGGTCGGCCACCGGCATGCGGATGAGCGCGCCTCCCCGGGGCGCGACGATCAGCCCGAACCCTCCCTCGTCCTCGGAGGGCAGTACGCCGAGCGGCGTAAACGGGTTCGTCGGGTCGAACAGCACCCAGCGGCTCCCGTCGCCGGCATCCACCGTGGGCCATGTACCCGGCTCGGAACCGTCCGCCCTGATTCCGACGATCGCATGGTTGAAGCTCTGTGAAGGCCAGTCCTCCCAGACGGCGAACGGGTCGCCGGCGCTCAGAAGCAGCACGTGGGCGTCCTCGCCCTCGGCTCTGAGCATGGAGATGAGCAGGCTCGCCTTGTCCTTGCAGTCCCCGTACCGGTTTCTGAGGACCTCGGCCGCCGGATGCGGCCGGTAACCCGCGAGCGCGTCGCGGTCCAGCGTGATCTCAAGATAGTCGATGTTCGCCTGCACGAACGCGCACAGCTCGCGCACCCTGTCCCATCGGCCCGTCCTCCCCCCGACGAGCAGGTCGGCCTGACGGCGGATCTCGGCTGCGCCCGGGTCGATCCTGGGCTCGATGATCTCGGACGCCTTCCGGGAGATCGTGTCCCACGCGCACCCCAGGGCCCCCGGGGAGGCGTCCACGCAGCGCACGGAGACGCGCAATGGGTTCGCCTTGAAGGTGGTGGGCGTCTTTGCGGGGACCGGTTCCTCGTAGAGCAGCTCCCATTTCAGGGACCCGGGCTCGGCGCCCGCCAAGGGATGGCGCAGCCTCGGGTCCCCCGCCTCAAACTCGATGCGCGTGCCGGGCGCGGGGATCACTTCGAATTCGGAGCGCAGCGACGGCAGCGGCTGCAGGAACGTCTTCGACGCCTCGGAGAAGGCCTCGGCCCGCTCGATTTGAAACTCCCACACGAGCACGCCGTCAACCTCCAGCCTTCCGGCGCTCGCAAACCGGAGCACCCGCCTGTAGTCCCACACGTAGTTGCTGTAGACGGCGGCCGTGTCGACGAAGTCACCCCTGCTAAACGCCGCCGTTTTCCGCCCGTCCGGCGAGACGATCCAGGCGGAGGCCGAGACGACGCGTGTCGAGTTCGGGTCGTAGGTGAGCGAGGCGAATTCCATGTCTCTCTCGTTCCCGCCGCGCACCCTCACCACACCGCGCCAGAGCACGCTGACCGTCCTCTCCACCGGGCCCCCTGCGGAGCCGCCCGGTGCCGGCGCCTTGTCCGCAATGAAGCGCACGTGGAGCGCGTCGAGGACGACGACGCCCCTGCTGCCCGGCTGCCACCGCGGAGTGTCCGCGTCGAGGGCCGCTTTGGCCCAGGGCGGCAGTGCGGCCGATGCGCAGGGCTGGAGCACGAGGGCCGCCAACGCCAACGCGGCGAGGCGCCAAAGACCGATGCTCGCGCACGGAGCCGACGGTGTCATGAATGGGTCGCGCCAGCGGGCGGCGGCGAAGGAGTTTCCGCATGGGGCGCCTTCACCAGTACCAGCTCATGCCCGTCGCTCTGCGCCATCGCGTCGAACCACGTCTTCACCTTGGGATACGCGTCCACCGGGAACTCAACGGCGTTGCACATGAACGAGCGCTTGATGTACAGGCGGTGCACCTTGGCCGCGTACGAGATCGCGATCACATAGTTGAGCCGATCGCCCGGCTCGGACGGGGGCTCCGAGGGGGACTCGAAGACGTACCCCTGGGGCAGGTCCAGGGTGTAGGTGTCGGCCTCCGTCCACTTGAAAGGGAACACGACAGGCCCGTGGCGCGCACCGTCGACAAAGGGCGACTGGTTGAGCCCATGGAAAACAAGCGGCCTGAAGATGATCCTCTCCCTTGTCACCTCCGCGTAGTCGCTCCAATGCAGGCGGTAGGAGATGGAGACCGGGGCCGCAGGATCGTCGAATCCCTCGACCGAGGCCACCTCGGCGGAGTCCGCCTTGAACTCCTCCCCGAGCTGCTCCCCGATCCTGCGACGGATCCCCTCGGGATTCTCCTCCCATAGGAGGGCCCTAAGGGCTGTCGCCGGCTCGCCCGTAAGGATCCTTCTGCAGTCGCCCTCGAGGCCGCCGTCCGCGCCTAGCCTGAGGGTGCCGGAATTCTCCGTGGTCGAATCGGATGCGGGCGCCCCGGGGACATCGACAAACTCCGCCTTCTCGCTCTGCGCGACGAGCGCCACCCCTCCGCGGTTCTGCCAGGGAAGCGATCCGAACGGCACAGGCGCGGTCACCTGCGGGATGGAATACATCCAAGCGCCGCCGACCCGCAGCCGGGCGCAGGCCTCCGGCAGGAAGACGTCGGAAGTCAGCGTCGGCGAAAACCAGGCGACGCCGTTGTTCGGAAGCAGCAGGACCTGCGTTTCGAGACCGGCCGCCCTGTAGAGGGCGACGGCCAGGTACAGGAAGCTCAAGGGCGGAAACGCCTCGTCCGGGTGCTTTTCGTATTCCGCAACGTCTTCCGCCATGGGGGTGACCACGTTGTACGTAACCTTCGAGTTCTTCCTGCTCCTCAGGGATTCCATGCAGAGTCCGTGCACGTAGCGGTGGATGCGACGCGCCCGGTCCAGGTCCGAGGTCGCCCCCGCCGTTATGCTCGCGGCCAGCCTCCGGATCGGCTTCGTTGCGACCGTGACGTCCTGCTCAAAAATGGAGCACATTGTCGCGTAACCCGTCCACGGCCCCGCCTTTGCGTCAAAGTGCTTGGCCGTGAACGGGCGGTTGGTGATGAGGTAGAGGTTATGGGGGCGGTAGCTTCCGAGGTAGGTGAGCGTGCGATCGTAGAGCGGCGCCTGAAAGGGCTCGTTCGAATACCCTGGGAGGTTTTCAGCCCTGATCACGACGGCCTTGTTCTTGAGGTCAGCCGACTCCTTCACGACAAAGTTCCCGCCGTTGAGCAGCGACGGATGCGGGGTGAAGGCGTCGCCATCCGCAAGGAACTGCTTGAACTCCACTTTGCGCACCGGGATCCCCTCCTTCTGCAGCACGAATGAGTAGTAGTTTCCCGGGTGCCGCTGCTTCGTCAGGAACTGGAACTCGAGGATCGATCCCGGCTCAATGCCGCCCGTGGCAAGAAACTTCTCCTTCACCTCGAGGTCTCCCGAGCCGAACAGGCGGGTGACCCACGTCTTCTCGCCCCCGTTCCTCTGGAGGTCGCGCTCCTGGATTGATTCCTTTCCGAATTCCCTCCTCGTGCCATCGGGGAGGGTGAGCCGGGCGCGAATCTCGACATCGTTGTACAGTGAGCCCTCGTAGGAGTACCCCACCTCCGACACCCGCGTGATCTTGGTCGCCTTCTCGGGGTCGAAGATCTTGTAACGGATGTATTCATGGACGACGTTGTCCTCGGGTCGCGCGCGGTCATCGACTTCGATCGTCCAGTCTAGCACCTCGGCCGGCGCATCCGGGCTGAGAACTGGAGTTCGTTCCTTCAGCTGCGCCGCATCGATCGGCGACCATGGCTCCATTTCTGCCGCATGGAGCGAGCAGGCAAATGACCACAGCACAAGGGCCACGCATGCTGCATTCCTGTACCACCCGCAACTGCCTGCCTTAACCCGATCTGGGGTAAGCGGAAGCGCATTCATTCCCCGTGGGATTACCCGGCGGCCGCTCCCCTGTCAAACGTATGCCAACGAACCGTCCCTCTGGACTCCCTCGACCTAAAGGCAGCGCATGCTGTGCCCCGCGGCGAGGTGCCGGCGGCCGCGGTCTCGGCAATGGCATTACACAGCGAGCCCGTCGGTGCCTCGCAAGGCCGATTCTCCATGGGCCCCTAATTGTTGCCGCCGTGAGCACGGGTCCCGAGGCCGGAGTTTGCATTTGACCCTACCCCACACTGTCGCCTTTGATCTTCCCCTTCGACCGGCCGACAACACAGGTTTCCGGTACACGGAGAGGTGGCAGAGTGGTCGAATGTGCATGATTGGAAATCATGTGAATCCGCAAGGGTTCCGAGGGTTCGAATCCCTCCCTCTCCGCCATTTTGATTAGGAGCGATTTCGGGTGAAT
>CAYNLL010000288.1:0-2540 GCA_964398015.1 uncultured Opitutaceae bacterium
GACGCTCAAGGCGACGTTCGACTGGGTCAACAATGCCGACGAGCGCGACTACGTGAAGTATCCCAACTCCACAGTCATCGCGGACCCGACGGTTATGGTCCAGGACGACCAGGAACTGCTGAACGCGACCACCTTCCGCCTCCTCAGCCAGACCGAAACCAAGATCAACGACATCTTTTCCGTGGACCTGGGCCTCACGTTTGCGCATGTCACGAGCACCGACGGCGGCACCTGGATCACGCCCACCTACAGCACGACAGCCAAGGCGGTCTACACGGCCGAAACGGCCGCCGACATCTACGGCGGCGCCAGCTCGTACGACTATGTAGGGAACGCCTTCCTGAAGTACACGCCGTCCAAGGACTGGAACATCGACTACGGGTTCCGGTATGAGTCGAACGAGGTCGGCAGCAGCGGAGGGTTCCAAAACACGTCGCTCACCTCCACGGCGCCAACCACCGCGGCGACCTATTTGGTGACGAAGGAGGAGCTGACCTACTCGAACTACACGGACAAGGCGGCGACGCCGGAGCTCACGCTCGAGTACCTCGGCCTGAGCAGCCTCTGCCTCTACGGGACGTTCGACGACCGCATTGACCACGGCGACCAGCATTGGATCAACCCCTACGCCGCCTCGACCGTCACAGGGACCGGCGCCGCTGTCCTCGCGGGCGCGCCGCTCGGCTCTGTCTTCTTCCAGGAGGCGGACCAGGATTACACCGACGTGAAGGTGGGCGCCAACTGGAACGCCAGCAGCATGCTGACGATCCGCGGGGAGGTCTACCGCAAGGACCACCAGAACCGGTTTGTCGGAGCGAACGACATCATCGGCACGGGGAGCTACGGCGGCCTGTTCGTGACGGGCTACACCTTCACCGGGTTCAAGATCACCGTCATCTTCAAGCCCAATTCGCAGCTTTCCTTTAGCACGCGCTACCAGCCGCAGGAGGGCGTGATGAGCGTCACGGCCGCCACGGTCAACGGGGGGAGCGGCAACGAGGTCACCTCGGGCAAGGCTGTCGGGCAGGAGATCAGCGAGACGGTGAACTGGACGCCTTCCGGGCAGATCTACCTGCAGGGAAGCGTCAACCTCGTCTACAATTACATCCAGACGGCCTATCCGGTCGTCGTGGTCTCCGCAACCACCGACATCGCGACGCCGATACAGAACGCGAACGACAACTACGTCTACGGCAACGCCCTGGTCGGCTTCGTGATCGACAAGAACACCGATGCCCAGCTTCAGGGCACGATGGTGAAAGCGGACAACTACAATCCGCAGATAGCGCCCGGCGGGCAGCCCTATGGCTCGAGCTTCAACCAGGAGAGCGTGACCGTGGGCCTGAAGCACAAGTTCAACGACAGGTTGATCGGAGAGGGCAAGGTCGGGTACCTGGAGCTGACCGATCCCACGACGGGTGGTTTCACGAACTACCGCGGCCCTCTGGCCTACATTTCCGTCACGTATTCACTCTGACGGCGGGCCTAAGCCCTCCGGTCTTCAAGGCGCTGGCCCCCTGGGGTTCAGCGCCTTTCCATTGGGCCCTGGCCGCGGGCGGCCCCGGCGCCAGCGCCCCGGTGGACGCAGGCGGTCCTCCCAGCGAGGTCCGGGTCGGGAAGTCGACCCGTTCGCGTGAAGGTGCCGGTGCCGCCCGAAGCAGACGCGCTGCGCTGCAGGCAAAGAAGGCAGGCCTCGCCGTCAGTCCTGAGGTTCGCCGCAATGGCATCCGCCGCCGTCTGCCGCGGGCTCGGGATCGGCGGCGATCTCGTCGGCCAGCGCGCAAAGGGTCTCATAATACTCGTCCCTTGTCATTCCAAGGGCGGCCGCGCCAAAGGCCTCCGCGTCCTCCGGCGAGGCAAAGGCGCCGTAGTTGACCGAGACCAGCTGGTAGAGCGCCAGCAGGGGAACGCGCGCCGGCTCGGTGGCAAAGAAGGGGTGCACGCACAGGCGGAATCCGTCCTCCGGCCTGCCGCCGAGTGGCAGGGGGAAGGCGCACTCGCCGGGCAGCAGGGGGTCCGCGTCAAAGGCGAGGGCGCAGGGATAGCGGACGAACCCGCGGTCCAGCAGGATATCCTGCAGCTGCGACCAGCCGATATGGGGACCGTATTTCGATCGGAGCTCGGCCCCCTTTGCAGCGACGTGCGAAGCCAGCGATTCCTTCGCGGTCTCCAACGTGAGCGGGGTGGGCATGGCGGAAGGAGGGGTGAGGGAGCGCTCGGTCACCCCTCATTGGTGCGCGAGAGCTGCCCCTGGAGGATGGGAACCGCCATGCGCAGGAGCAGGGTGAAGCACAGGAGGCCGAACGCCCAGATGCCGAGGCAGACGAGCGTCTCGTTCAACGAGGGCACGTATTCCACGATTTCCCCGATGGGGGTCGGAATGAAGCCGGGAATGACAAGCCCCATCCCCTTCTCGATCCAGATGCCGACAATGCACATGAGGCAGGCCAGATCCAGCCACTTGAGGCTCCGGCTAAGGGGGAGCATGAGGAGCACCATTGCGGTGATGTTTAACGTGACCGCCGTCCAGAACCAGGGGA
>CAYNLL010000288.1:2550-4702 GCA_964398015.1 uncultured Opitutaceae bacterium
GACGAGGGCGTGGTGGCCGTTCAGTCCGAGGACCAGGTACCGCCAGGACACGTCGTGCCTGTTGCTGTTGTAGAACTCGGTGAAGATCTCGTTGGCCAGGAGGAACACGTTGATGATCATCGAGACCTGGACGATGGAGCGCAGGATCAGCAGGCTGTGGTCCGCGATCATTAGGCGCTCGGTCATACGCCAGCTGATGATCTCGTTCATCTTCGGATTGCGCATGAGGCTGCGCAGGGAATCCGACGGGAGGCAGAGCACTTCTGTGGTCTCGACGGCGATCGCCGAGGCCGCGCGCGGCGTCCCCGTGATGGCGGAGACCTCGCCGAACTGCTCTCCAGGGCCCACGTTTCGCGTGATCCGAAACCGGTTGCCCTCCTGGCGCTTCACGATGACGCGCCCCTTGAGGACGAAGAAGGCGTCGTTGTCCATCTCTCCCTGGTGCAGCAGGACATCTCCCACGGCGACCTCCATTATCCTCGCCCCTGACAGGCAGGCCCTGCGCTCCTCGGGCGAGACTGCGGCCAGCTCGGGAAGGTACGTGGCCAGCAGGTCGAGGTCCGCGAGCGTCGCCGCCCTCAGGATCCTTTTCCGTTCGGCCGCCTCGCTATCGGCCGGCAGCCCGGCGCCGGCGGCGGACGACGCCGTCGCCCGCCGAATCACCTGGAGGGCGAGGATCACGAAGGCCGGGCCGGCTGTGAATGCCGAGGCGAGGAACCGGGGGCCAACGATCGAGGAGTTCCAGAAGGGCCGGCCACCGAGGCCGACGTAGAGGAAAGCCGTGACGGTGTGGATCGAGATCGCCCATACGATCGCGGTGAAGACGAACGGGATGTAGAGCCACTTTGAGGGCTTCCGGTTCTGGTAGCGGCAATAGAGGAGGTAGCCGCAGATGTAGACGTTGAGGACAAGGTAGCCGTTCAGGACAAGGACGTCCCAGCTCAGCATGGATCCCGGAAAGTGAAAGACCCCGATGCCGGGAATGAGGTGCCAGAAGCGGTCGGGGCGCCCGAGGTCCACCGTCACGAAGGCCAGGCACATCAGGATGGCGGCCACGGCAAGAAGCTCTCCGAAGATCACCAGGTCGTGGAGGTCCTCGTTCTTGTAGATATAGACGGGGATCACGAGCATCACGGCCGCCGCCGCCATGCCGACCAGGAACGTGAAATTGGCGATGTAGACCCCCCAGGAGACCTGGTCGCTCATTCCCGTGATCTCCAAGCCCGCGACGAACTGCTTGGCGTACGCGTTGAGCCCGATCACGCAGAAGACCGAAAGCGCACCGATCCAGGCGTAGTAGCGCCAATCCCCCACGAGGGAGACGCCCAGGCAGCGGCGGATGAACCTGAGGTAGTTTCTCATGTCCGGTTCAGATGTCGAAGTAGTAGAAGAAGCGCGGGAGCGTCCCGAGTTCCTCCTTGAGGACCAGCACGCGCTTGTTCTTGAGGATGTAGGAGACCTCGCTGTTGGGATCCAGGATGTTGCCGAACTTGCGGGACCCGGTGGGGCAGACCTCGACGCAGGCCGGGTAGCGCCCGACCCGGGTGCGCTGCGTGCAGAAATGGCACTTCTCCATCACACCCTTGTACCTCGGACGGTTTCCGAGGTACGACATGTTGGTGTTCATGAGCTCCTTGGGGATGGAGGGCGTGGTGAAGTTGAAGCGCCGCGCAAAGTACGGGCAGGCCGCCTCGCAATAGCGGCAGCCGATGCACCAGTTGTAGTCGATCACGGTGATGCCGTCGTCCTCCTGCCACGTCGCCTTGACCGGGCACACCCTGACGCAGGGCGGGTTCTTGCACTGGTGGCACTGCACCGGCATGTAGAAGAAGCCGGGCTGAGGCACCGATTTTGGTGCGTAACCGGTGTCCCCCTTGTCCATGTCAAAAGTGCCGTCGTTCGGCATCTTCAGCACGCGGATGTACTGGATCTCCGGGTTGCGGGACTGGTTGTTCTCCGCGACACACGCGTGGACGCATTTGCGGCAGCCGACGCACCGGGTCAGGTTGAGCGCGTAGACAAACTCGACGCCGTTCATCGGCTTGTAGTCCCGCACGTGGGGGCGGATCCCATACTGGCGCTGCACCTCGTCCTCGATCCGCGCCAGCACCGCCTTCATCTCCTCGGGGGTGAGCTCCTTGTAGTATTTCTG
>CAYNLL010000289.1:0-4691 GCA_964398015.1 uncultured Opitutaceae bacterium
CGATCGCCCGGCAGTGGTCCTCGACGTAGAGCCAGTCGCGCACCTGCCTGCCGTCCCCGTAGACGGGAAGGGGCTTGCCCTCGAGCGCGTTGAGAATCACCAGGGGAAAAAGCTTCTCGGGGAAATGGTAGGGCCCGTAGTTGTTCGAGCAGTTGGTCGTGAGCGTCGGCAGGCCGTACGTGTGGTGGTAGGCGCGCACGAGGTGGTCGCTCGCGGCCTTGGTGGCCGCGTACGGGGAATTCGGGGCGAACGGCGTCTCCTCCGTGAACGCGGGGTCGCTCGGCCCCAAGGTCCCGTAGACCTCGTCGGTCGAGACATGCAGGAAGCGGAAGTCGCGCCGCGCGTCGCCGGCCAGCCCGGCCCAATGGCGCCTCACGGCGTCGAGAAGCCGCAGCGTCCCCAGGACGTTGGTCTGCACGAAGGGCTCGGGGGAGTCGATCGAGCGGTCGACGTGGCTCTCGGCCGCGAAGTTGACGACGGCCGTGACCGCCTGCTCGGAGAGGATCCGCGCGACCAGGGCCGTGTCGCCGATGTCCCCGTGGACAAACGAGTACCCGGCAGTGCCGGCGACATCCGCCAGGTTTGCCGGATTCCCCGCGTACGTGAGCTTGTCCAGGTTGACGACCCGCGCACCGCCCCCGGACAGAAGGAGATGGCGGACGAAATTGCTCCCGATGAAGCCGCAGCCGCCGGTGACCAGGATGCTCATGGGGTGCGCGCTCAGGCGGCCCTCCTCCATGCCCTGAGGTCGCGCTCCACGGCCTCGTGGACCTCGGTCAGGCGGATGCCGGCCGACGCGAGCTTCGACGGATCGAGGACGCAGTTGGAGCGCGGCGTCTTTGCCGCCGTCCGCATGAAGTCCTGCTCGCTGGCGAAGAACTCGAACCGCTTCGTGCTGACCCCCGTGCGCCGGATCAGGTCCACGACCTCATGGGTGGTCACCCTCCCCGGGTTGGTGACGTTGTACGTGCCGAACGGCACGCGCTGGGTCCAGCACGCGAAGGTCGCCGAGACAAACTCGTCGAGCTGTGAGATCGAGTTGGTCGCCTCGAGGAGGCGAGGGTAGCGCATGAGCTTCGTGAGGTAGTTGCGCGGGTTGTCGACGCTGTCGAAGGGGATCCGCAGCCTCCAGACGAAGAGGTTGGGGTGGCCGGCCAGCACCTCCTCGCCGAGCGCCTTGGTCCCGCTGTAGAACGAGCAGGGGCCTCTGCGGAACGTGAAATTGGGCTCGTCCTGCTCGGTGAACCCGCTCGGGCCCGGGCCGTCGCCGCTGTAGATGCAGCCCGACGAGACATGGCCCCACGGGACACCCGCCTCCTCGCACGCCCGCGCGACGGCGCCGGGGAGGACGGCGTTGCCGTCCAGGCACTCTGCCTTGTGAAGCTCGCAGGCGTCGACGTTGGGCTTTCCGGTGTAGCCTGCGGCGTTGATCAGGAACTCGGGCCTGTCGCCAAGGAGCGCGGCCCGCAGGAGGGCCGGGTCGGAGTAGTCGAGCTCGGAGCGGCTGAGGCTCCGGTAGCGTATTCCCTTGAGGCGGAACAGCGCCTGAAAGGCGCTGCCGACGTATCCCGAACCTCCGAGCAGGTAGATCATGCGGTTATTTTCTGAGGTAATCCCCACGACTGAAATACTTTTCCAGCCAGACGTACATGCAAATGAAGAAATAGCGGCTGCCCATCTCCTTTATCTTGAGCTTCGCCTCCCCGTGCTGGCGGTTGCGCCACGATATCGGGATCACGGTCCAGGAGAAGCCGCGCACGATCGCCTTGAGCGGGATCTCCACGGTGAGGTTGAAGTGCGGCGCCATCAGCGGCCGGCAGCCCTCGATCACGCTGCGCCGGTAGGCCTTGAACGCGTTGGTCGTGTCGTTGAGCTTGATGTTGAACAGGACCCGGATGAAGAGGTTCGCGAGCCGGTTCACGATGAGCTTCACGCGCGGGTAGTCCTCCACGCGGCCGCCGGCGATGAAGCGGCTCCCGAAGACGCACTCCTGGCCCTCGCAGAGCAGGCGCCAGTACCGGACGGCGTCCCGCGGGCTGTCGGAGGCGTCGGCCATCATGATCACCACGGCGTCGCCCCGGATGTGGTCGAGCCCGTAGGTGACCGCCCGGCCGAAGCCGTGGGGGCCCGGGTTCCTGACGGGGGCGAGGGTGGGGATCTCGGGCCTGAGGGATTCGAGCACCGCCCAGGTCGAGTCCCGGCTGCCGTCGTCGACGACGACGAGCTCGTGGGGCACCGACTCCCTCGAAAACTCGGCGTAGATCTCGCGCAGCGTCGCCGGCAGCGACGCCTCCTCGTCGCGGGCCGGGATGACGACCGAAAAGAGGTTCAGGCTCATCCGAGCGGCGCCGAAAGCTCGAGCCAGTCGGGATGGGTGCCCGCGTGCGCCGCGATCTCCTCTAGGATGGACTGCAGCGGCGTCCTCGCCTGCCACTTCCAGACGCGCCCCGCCTTCGAGGCGTCGAGGACGATCCAGGGGATGTCGAAGGGCCGCGGGGTGGGGTCGGAGGCCACGGCGTGGGGACCGAACCGGTCCGCGCACCACGCGGTGAGCTGCAGAAGGGAGATCGCCGAGGCCGCCCCGCCCCCGACATTGACCACGCGGTCGCCGACGTCGGTCTTCGGTGCCCCGAACTGGGCCGAGAGAAGCGGGACGAGGTCGGCGGGGTGCAGGCAGTCGCGCACCTGGTGCCCACCGCCGCCAAACCCGATGTAGCGCAGCGGCCGCCGCCGCAGGTGGCTGTTGATCCAGTAGGCGAAGATCCCCTGGTCGGGGCGGCCGAACTGGCCCGCCCCCGCGAGGATGCCGCACCGGTTGATGAACACGGGAAGGTCGAAGGTCTGGCCGTACTCCAGGGCGAGCGCCTCGCTCGCGAGCTTGGTGGCGCCGTAGAGCGACACCGGGGAGGAGGTCGGGAAGGACTCGGAGACGCCGAGGGCGCTCACGCCCGCGGGAAGCCCCGCCTCCGTCGGCATGAAGGCGCCGTCGTGCACGCGCACCGGGAGCGCCGCGAGGGGGGCGATGCTGTAGACGCGGCTCGTGCTCAGCAGGATAAAGCCGGCACGGTTGCGCTTGCAGTACTCAAGGAGGTTCAGCGTCCCGCAGAGGTTGTGCTCGACCAGCTGCCTTGAACTGGAGAGGCCGTCGACCCCTGCGAGGATGCTCGGGTTGGCGGCGGCGTCGATCAGCCAGTCGCTCGGGGGAAGCCCGTCGACGTCGCTCGCCGCGCGGATGTCCCCGTGGACGAGCCGGACGCCGAGGCGCTTCAGGTCCGCCCGGTTGGCCTCGCTGCCCGGCCGCATGAAGTTGTCGACCCCGCAGATCTCGTGGCCCCGGCCCTGGGCCGCGAGCGCCCGGGCGATCGCATTTCCGGCAAAGCCGCAGATTCCGGAAATGAGGATGCGCACGCCCGTCTCGGCCTCAGTTGCTAGGTTGCGGCGTGGCCGGCTGCGCCGCAGCCTTCTGCCTCGCCTCCTGGTAGGCCTTGCGCTGCTGGACGCCGATCTCGAGAAGGTCGCTGACGAGCATCCTGGCCTCCTGCTGGTCGTGCGTCGCGGCGGCGGCGCTGGCGGGAGGCGCCGGGGCGGCCGGCGCCGGGCCCGAATAGGGCCGCGGCGAGGACGCCGCAGCTGCGCGCGTGGGCGCCTGGGCGACCACCTCCGCCTTGCGCAGTCCAAGTTCCCTGCGCGAGCCGGAGATCGTGACGACGGCCTTGTCGCGCTGCGTGTCGTAGCTGATCACATGGATCCCGTTGGCGACGCCGCCCACGGGGATCCATTCGCACCGCTTCGCCTGGCGGTCATAAATGCATACAAGGACGTCCGTCCCCTGGACGCTCGAGCCGGCCAGCTCGTAGGACTCCGGTGAGGCGGCCCCGGCGGCGCCCCCCTGGCCCCCCGGGGGGGCAAAGGGAGAGGCGACCACGAGAGAGGTCTGGCCGGATGCGGTGCCGAGGGCCGCTGCCAGCGCAAGAGCGGCGGCGCACCACCTGGGCGCGGAGAACGAGGAACGGGGTTTCGCTGCGGTCATCAACACGTTAAGACGCTGGGGGATCGGGGTGGATTCGTCAAACATGCGGTCGCCGCCGCCAGGCCTCCACGATCTGCCGGATCGTGTCGGGCAGCGACTGCGTGATGTCCCACGAGGGGAAGTGGTTGCGCATCTTCCTGAGATCCGAGTAGTAGCAGACGTGGTCGCCGATCCGGTTCTGCTCCACGTAGGAATGGACTTGGGCCTTCCCCGTTATGGCTTCGGTGGTCCTGAAGGCCTCGAGGATGGAGGTGCTGTTGGCCTTGCCTCCCCCGAGGTTGTAGACCTCTCCCGCCCGGGGGGCCTCGACGAAAGCCGCCATGAAGCGCGCGACGTCGAGCGCGTGAATGTTGTCGCGCACCTGCTTGCCCTTGTAGCCCATGATCCGGTACTCGCGCCCTTCGAGGTTGCACTTGACGAGGTAGCTGAGGAAGCCGTGGAGCTCGACGCCCGAGTGGTTGGGGCCCGTGAGGCAGCCTCCCCGCAGGCAGCAGGTCGGCATGCCGAAGTAGCGCCCGTACTCCTGCGCGATGACGTCCGCCGCCAGCTTCGAGGCGCCGAAGAGGGAGTGTGTGGACTGGTCGACGCTGAAGCCCTCCGGTATCCCCTCGGCGTAGGCGGGGTCGGCGAAGTCCCATCGCGTGGGGAGCTCCTTGAGGGC
>CAYNLL010000290.1:0-4690 GCA_964398015.1 uncultured Opitutaceae bacterium
ATCGACCGGATGTCGAAGGATATGGACGACCAGACCGCAATGATCCGGGGGAAGGCCTCCGGCGTGGCGGACGCCGCGTCGAAGGATCGCGACAGCGCGCTCAAGGAGTACGATTCGGCGCGCGCCGACTTGAAGTCGAAGCGCGCCGAACTCGACAAGGCCACGACCGACACCTGGGCAGACGCGAAGGCGAAGGCCGGCGAATCATGGAAGAGCACGAAGGCGGCCTACGACAAGGTGACCAAGGGGAATGCCGCCTCCTGAAGAGGCATGGGGCGCGAGCCCCGCGGGTCACGGGATTTTGGGGCCATGGCCCCCGACCCGCCCCCGTGCTTCCCGAACTTCCGGCGTGAGAATCCAAAAGGAGCAAAGTTTCCCAAGATACTGTCTGACAAAAATATGGGCAGCGACTGAACCCGGTCCGCACTGCCCGTGAAATCAGGCGGCGTTTTCTTACCATATTTGCCTGCGTCCCTATGCACCCCAATCCGACCACGTTTGACCAGGGCTCGGGAGGCGGCCGGAACCTCAACCTTTGGAGCCTTGCCCGCACGGATGCGGAGCGCGCCACCTACCAGGTGGGCCAGAGCTACCGGTTCGAGGCGGAAATGGTGTGCTTCGGCGCCATCTCCGACGCCTTCGAGTCGGACGCTCCGAGCCTGCCGCTGTTCGGCTGCCTGGGCTCGCCCACGGCTCACTTTGTCGTCCCGTGGACTACCTACACGATCGGAAGCGCCACGCGCTACCTGGAGGAACTGCCCTGGGAAGACGGTACTCCCGCCAGCGCCGCGCCCCTTTCCTTGCTCGGCAGCGCCGTCGCTGCCCTCGCCTCCCCCCGTCGCCGGCGCGCGGCGTAGAGACCCGTCCCCGTTTGGCGCCCGGCCGATGCAGGCGCGCCCCTTGCCGCCCTGACCGCGTCCGCCCCGAATCCGCACAAGGCCCCGATGGCCTTGCCTGCGCCCGGCTCGGGAATCATGCTGCCAAGCTGTGTTCCAAGATCGCCTCCATGACCGTTCCGCCACGATGGCGCCATCGTGGCGGCCACGTCCTTTCATGAGGAACAATCGCCCCGTCCTCCTCGCGCTCGCAGCGCTCTGCCCGCTGGCCCTCCTCGGATCCATAGGCTGCTCAAAGTCCGGCACCTCCCGCGCGAGCGCCGTCGTCCAGGACATAAAAAGGACGGCGACCGATGTCGCTTCGGACGTGAAGGCGGCGGCCGTCGACACCTGGGACACCCTCAGGGAGCTCACGTTCGACAGGCGGGCCGACTTCACCGCCCGATTCGACCGGATGGCGGACGACATGGACGCACGGGTCGCCGAATTGAAATCCAGGGCAGCGGGCCTGCCCGACGCGGCGGCAAGGGACCGCGAGGCGGCGATCAGGGAGTATGACGCCGCGCGCGCCGACCTAGGCGCAAGGATGACCGACCTTGGCCACGCGACGGCGGACACGTGGGGCGGCGCCAAGGCGAAGGTGGCCGCCGCCTGGCAGAGGGCAGAGGACGCGTACGACAAGGCCGCCCGCTGACGCCCCGGCAGGGATCAACCTGCCGCGATGCCCAACCGGTCGCCCATCCGGGCGTAGGTCTCTATGTTGCCCGCGCTTTGGGCGACGAGGTCGGCGTCAAACGTGATCCGCCCTTTCTGGAAAAGGGTGATCACGCACGATCCACCGAAGGCGAACATGCCCTTCTCCTCTCCCTTCTTGACCGGCCGCTCCGGAACGAAGCTCTGGATGATGCTCCCCACGTTGGTGGCCCCGACCTCGACCATCGCCACGGTCCCGAATTCCGGCGACTCAAGGGTCGTCACGAAGCGCTTGTTGCGGACCAGGTAGAGGATGTTCCTGCGGAGCGCGATGGGGCTCACCGAGTAGAGCTTGCCCCGGACCAGCCTCGCCTCCGACGGCGTGCCCGCGACGGGAAAATGGAAACGATGGTAGTCGCTCGGGCACAGCCGGGAGATCAGCATCGCCGCGCCCGCGAAGCGGCCGGCGAGGGCGTCGTCACCCAGGAGCTCCTCGAGGGTGAACGTGGCGCCCTTGACATAGAACCCGTCCGCCCTGTCGACGTCCGGGAAGGCGAGGTGCCGGCCGTCCGCGGGAAGCACCGCGGTCGCCGCCCCCGGGTCGATCGGCCTGGCTTCGGGCTTGAGCGCCCGGTGGAAGAACTCGTTGAAGGTCTTGTAATCGAAGGCCGACCGCGCGAACTCCGTCGCGTCGACGTCGTAGTCGGCGATGAACTTGTAGATGAGCATGTCGCTGCGGCGGTCCTTCATCTTGTGGCCGTAGTACCAGGAGAAGAGGCTCCTCTTGGCCACGAGCCACACGGCGAACCTGCCGACCGGGTTCTCGTAGGCGAAGCGCAGCCAGCGCTCGCCGAAGATCTTCTCGACCTTCATCTTGCGCTCGTACCGGTCGAAGTAACGTAGGGGCTCGGGACTCAACTGCAGTTGCGGTTTTTTGATTCTCTGCAAATTCTTGTGCTCCGCCATGGAAAATTTCACCTATTTGAACCCGACGCGCATCCACTTTGGCCGCGGCCAGATCGCGGCGATCGACCGCGAGATCCCCGCGGGGGCGAAGGTCCTCCTCCTCGCGGGCGGCGGGAGCATCCGCTCCAACGGCGTGCTGGAGCAGGTCCGCAGGGCCGCGGGGAGCCGCCCCCTCCTGGAGTTCTTCGGCGTCGAGGCGAACCCCGACTTCGACACCCTCATGAGGGCCGTGGAGATGGCCCGGGCGGAAAGGGTCGACTGGATCCTCGCCGTCGGCGGGGGATCGGTCCTCGACGGAGCAAAATTTGTGGCGGCCGCGGTGCCCTATGAGGGGGACCCCTGGGAGATCCTCCTGACGCGGGGCTCCAAGCTGGCCTCGGCCCTGCCGATCGGCACCGTCCTGACGCTGCCGGGCACCGGTTCCGAGGCCAACGGCGCGGCGGTCATCAGCCGGCGCGCGATCAGGGAGAAGCTCGCCTTCATCCACCCGCTGGCGTTCCCGAGGTTCTCGATCCTGGACCCCGAGACCACCTTCACGCTTCCGGAGCGGCAGATCTCGAACGGCATCGCCGACGCGTTCACCCACGTCATGGAGCAGTACCTCACCTATCCCGCGAACGCCGCCATCCAGGACCGCTTCGCCGAGTCGGTGATGCGCGTGCTGATCGACGAGGGGCCGAAGTCCGTGAGGCACCCCACGGATTACGATGCCCGCGCCAATGTAGTCTGGGCGGCGACCTGGGCCCTCAACGGCGCGATTGGCGCAGGGGTCCCGCAGGACTGGGCCAGCCACATGATCGGCCATGAGCTCACCGCGCTCCACGGCATCGACCACGCGAGGACGCTCGCCGTCGTGCTCCCGAGCCTGCTGGCCGTCCGGCGCTCCGCGAAGGGCGAGAAGCTCCTGCAGTACGGCGAGCGCGTCTGGTGGGTCGCCTCGGGATCCCGGGAGGCGCGGATCGACGCGGCGATCGAGAGGACGCGCGGATTCTACGAGGCGCTCGGCCTGCGCACACGCCTTTCCGACTACAGCGTCGCGGCCGGGGTGGCGGCGGAGGTCGCGGGCCGCCTGAAGGCGCGCGGCCTGGTGAATTTCGGGGAGCGGGGGGAGATCACCCCCGAGGTCGTGGAGGAGATCCTCAGGACGGCCGCCTGACCGCGGCGGGCGCTAGGCTTTCGCCAGGCAGCAGTGCTTGTACTTCTTGCCGCTGCCGCACGGGCACGGGTCGTTGCGGCCGGGCTTCTTGGCTGCGGCCCTGACCGGTGCCGGGCCCTGGCGCAGGGGCCGGGTGTAGAGCCAGGCTCCTGCCTTGCGCACGAACTCCGCCTTCTCGTGCAGCACCTGCTCCACCCCCCCCTCCATGCCGTAGGCCGAAAAATCGACGAACGCGATGTCGGGGGTCCTGCCCGGGCCGTGCTCGTGCACGACGAGCCGGGTCCATTGCGTTGTCGGGGTGTCGGACGAGGGCACGTAGGGCTGGCCGGCGGTCGGGCTGTAGGACCGGTGCAGGAAAGCGAAGTCCCTGGTGGCGTGGGCCGTGAACCGGGCGCGCATGAGCTCCTCCGCCGTCGCGGCCACCCGCTGGCCCCCAAGGACAGGCGCGCAGCAGTCGCGCAGGGGCCTTCCGCTGCCGCAGGGGCACGCGCGGTCCTCGCCTTGGGTCACCGGGTCGTTCTTCTGGGCGTCCATGGCGCGACCATGCGCCTCCGCGGCCGCCTTCGCGAGGGCAAATTGCCGGCCGCTCCCGGGCCGGGCGCCGGCCTCACCCGACGACCCATTCCCCGTTCTTGACCGAAAAGGTCACGGTCGAGCCCGGGGCAACCTGGCCCGAGATGAGCGCACGGGCCAGCCGCGTCTCGATCTGGCGCTGCAGGTACCGCTTCAGCGGGCGGGCGCCAAAGACCGGGTCGTATCCCTTCTCGGCGGCCCACTCCCGGGCCTTCTTGTCGAGCGACACGGTGACGCGCTGGTCGGCGAGCCGGTGGTTGAGGTCTTTCAACAGGAGGTCCACAATCGAACCGATCTCCTCCAGGGTGAGCGGCTTGAAGAGGATCGTCTCGTCGATCCGGTTCAGGAACTCGGGGCGGAACGACGCGCGCAGCTCCGCCATGACGCTCTCGCGCACGCTCTCCGGGATCGTGTCGCCGCTCACCCCCTCGAGGAGGAAGCGCGAACCGATGTTCGAGGTCATCAC
>CAYNLL010000291.1:0-4683 GCA_964398015.1 uncultured Opitutaceae bacterium
TCCCTCGTCGTACGACGCCGCAGGCCTGGGGACGTTGTTCCAAAACCTCTCGGAAACGACCCCGGCGCTCGAGACCGTCATGAAGTGCGCGGGCGGCAGCTTCATGATGCCGCTGAACAACGTCTTCGGAGAGGGGACGTAGCGGAAGGTGAAAAGCTGGGCCAGCGCCTGGATGTCGACTCCCCTGGGACATCCCGGGGCCTTCAGGAGGGCCTTTATCTCCGAGGCAAACAGGAGCTGGCCTCCGAACTCCACAAAGTAGATGGGCTTTATGCCCAGGTGGTCCCGGGCGATGAACAGCTTGCGCGCGTTCGCGTCCCAGATCGCAAAGGCGAACATTCCGTTGAAACGGCGAAGGCAGTCCGGACCCCATTGCTCGAAGGCGTGGACGATGACCTCGGTGTCGGAATGCGTCCTGAAGCGGTGGCCGAACGCGAGCAACTCCTCCCGCAGCTCGATGAAGTTGTAGATCTCCCCGTTGAAGACGATCTGGAGGGAATCGTCCTCGTTTCCGATCGGCTGGGCTCCGCCCCCTACGTCGATGATGCTGAGACGGCGGTGGCCGAGGCCGACCTCCCGGTCGACCAGCTCACCGGCCCCGTCGGGCCCACGGTGGGCTATGGCCTTGTTCATGCTCGCCAGCAGCCCCGGGTCGACGGGCCGGCCCTTGAAGTCGAATATTCCGCAGATGCCGCACATGGGATTAGGCTGTGTTTGCCGGCGGCCCTTTTCCAGCCCTTAGGAGCCCGCTGAGCTTGCCCGTGATTCTTCCATTCAGGACCGATCGATAGCAGCGGGCCTCGTCCCTTGTGACAAGGCGCGTCCTGCCCGCGAGGAGCGGGCGGAGATATCCCCACAGCAGCGCGAGGCCTCCAATGACATAGGGCGGCGACTTCATGCGGTGGATGACCTTGAACGCGAAGAACAACCCGCTGCCGGAGGTGAGGTAGTAGATTTCACCGTGCATCACGTGCGTGCGCAGCGGGCCGATGCCCGTGCCCTCGGGCTTCCAATGCTTCATCTTGGCGTCAGGGACATTGGACGTGCGCCAGCCCAGCGACATGGCGCGAATCTCGTCCACCGTGTCCCAGCCCCGTGAGGCGATGAACCCACCTATCTGCCTGAAGCACGCGCTGCGCACCATCTTGGATGCCCCCGCCGCGTGGTACGGGGGCATCTCCACCTCCTTCCATGAGGCGCCATCGAGCGCCTCGGAATAAACCCCGGAAGTGATCCCGAGCTGCGGCTCCGATTCGAATTTCCCCAGGAGCCGCTCAAAGTAGTCCGCGTCGAAGCTCAGGTCGCAGTCCAGCTTCACGACGAAGTCGAATTCCAGGCCGGCCGCCGCCTCCCACCCCCGGTTGAAGGCGCCGATGACGGCCGACCCGGGCTGGCGCTTTCGCCCGGGCGGGCTCCGCAGGACCTGAATCCACTGCGCCTCGGCCCGGTAGCGCTCGAGAATCGACGGCGTGCGGTCGGTCGAACCGTCATCCACGATGATCCAGCGCACGGGCTTCACGGTCTGAGCGACCATCGAACGGAGCGTGTGCTCCACGAAGGCCTCCTCGTCCTTGACAGGCGAGATGACGAGATAGCTGGGCTGAGGCAAGTGGTTCATGCCTTGCTGGGTGCGGGAAGGCGGTCCTTCCCGCGCCGGCTGCGTGCCCTGCGGGCGTAGGACTTGGCGCAGCGGGTGAGCAACTGCGGAACGGCCAGCCAGTCGTAGGCGCCGCCGAGTTTCGCGACGAAAAGCGCCCTGTCGTCGCACTGGTTCACCGGAAGCCGCTTCAGGCGGTAGGGGTCGTCGCCGGGCTCCACGCGCCCGATCCGGGTCGTCACACAGGTGCGGTACCCCTGCGCCCTCAGGAGCTCGGAAAGGACCGCCGTGAAGGGGCCGTCCTCCTGGGGAAACGCGTAGGGGTAGGCAAAATGGGCGGCCTCGACACGGAGCCTCTCCTCAAGCTGCCCCTTCGAGCGCGCAAGCTCGTCGGCGACGGCGCCTAGCGGGAGCGCGTGCAGCTCGGGGTGGGTCACGGAGTGTGTGCCGAATTCGATTCCTGCGCCCTGCAGCTCCCTCACTTCCGCCCAGGTCATGCAGTCGAATGAATTGAACTGCGACCTCTCCTCGCCGATGTAGCCCGTGGCCAGGTACATCGTGGCCGAGAACCGGTGCCGCTGCAGGACCGGGTGCGCCGAGGTGTAAAAATCCCGGAATCCGTCGTCAAAGGTGAGGGCGACCGTGCGCGCCTCGTGAGCGCCTCCCTCCTCGAGCAGCCTGAGGCCCTCGGACAACGTCACTCCTCTTGCTCCCGTCTCGGCGATCCACTCCATCTGCTCCTCGAAGCGGCGCGGACTGACCGCGGTGCGGTAGTACGGGCGGACGCCCTCCTCCTTGTCCTCCGAGACGCTGTGGTACATCAGGACGGGCAGCGTCCTCCGCGGGCCCTCGGCGGCGCGGCCGAGTCGTCGGACGGGAGCAAACAGGCCCAGGGTGATGATGCGGTCGAGACGCACAGGTCGGGTTGGGCGCGGGTCTTCTTGTCAGAGGGAAGGGTGCCGCCCTACGACGGAGCGCAAAGCCTGTCGACGAGCGCGAGATATTCGGCCTTCTTGTCAACCCAGCGATTGCCGGAGACGAAGTCCGACGCCCGTGCGGCCATTTCGCGGGCAGGCTCGGGATGGCGCAAGAGGTCCACGATCTCGGAGGCTAGGGCCTCGGAGTTTCCAGACTCAAAGAAGCGCAGCAGCGTGTCGTTGAAATAATACCGGTCGATCGCGGTGCTGGACGCGACCACCGGCACCCCGAGGGCCATGAATTCAAAGATCTTCGTGCTGAACGCCTCATTTCCGAAGGAGTCCGCGCGCTTCGGGACGACACCCAGGTCGGCCTGAGCCATGATTCCAGCGATCTCCGTGGTCGGGACGTGGCCGAAAAACCGCACGTGGCCGTCCAGCTGAAGGCGGCCCGCGAGCTCGACCAAGTCTGCCTTCGCAGGGCCCTCGCCGTAGATGTGGAGCTCGGCCTCGGGCACCTCCTTCGCCACCTTGGAAAACGAGCGGATCGCCACGTCAAGCCCCTGGTGGATCTGGAGGCCGCCGGGGAAGATGACGATCTTTCGGCCGTCCTGCCGCGTGCGCGGACGCGGGAAGAAGATCTTGCTCTCGACGAAGTTGATGATGACCGAGACCTTCTCGGGCGCCGCGGAGCGCGCGGTGTAGGTCGGGAGCCACAGGTGGTTGGCGAGGATCACATGGTCGGCGAAGGCGGCGGACAGGCGCTCGACCCATTTGAGCATGCGGACGGTGAAGGAACCCGAACCGGCTGCGAACTTGCTCTCGAAGAGCTCCGGGACGATGTCGTGGATGTCGAGGATGATCTTGGCTCCGCCGAGCTTTGGCCGCCAGCCGGCGAAGACGAGGAAGTCCGGCACGTTGTGCACGTGCAGCAGGTCAAAGGGCCGGCTCCGGTGGCTTCGCGAAATGCGCCGCGAGCACACCCACAGGAAGCGGAGGATGCGGCCCAGGAAAGCACCCTGTGATTTCTCGTCGCGCTTTCTGAACTGGAGGCGGACGATGTGGCAGCCGTTGGCCACCTCCTCGGCGGGCTGGTCCTCCGAACTCCGAAGCGAGTAGACCACCACCTCGTCACCCCGTTCGGCCAGCGACTGTGCATAGCGAGAGACGCGGGAGTCCTGCTCGAAGAATGAATAGGTGACCAGGCAGATCCTCTTGGCGCGCCTCGGCGTGTGGCGCGGCTGGAAGGGGGCCGCGTGCCGGGCGACCTCGCGCGGGAGCGCATTCCAATAGGCGCCGGAATACCTTTCCCGGGCATACGAAAGGAGCTGGAGGAAATGCTCAACGGGGTAGGTATTCGGCGTCGCGGGTTCGCCGGGAAGGCGGACGTAGTCGGGGTGAACGTTGATCAGCGCCATGCCGCCGTGCCCCGCTATCCAGTCCAGCTTGCGGTACCAGATCTCAGGGGAGGTTTCGCGGAGCACCAGGAACAGCGTGGAGTCCTGGACCAGCGTATACGGCAGCTCCACATAGCCGCGGCGCGAGGGCTGGCTCGCGGGTGCGGGAACCCAGAACGGGAATATCGTTCCCATGCCGTCCGGCTGGGGCTCGAAGGGGTCCGTGTCGAACGTGGAGGCGTCGTATTCGACGTCGAGGGCATGGATCCAGTCCAGCTCGTGAAACATGAAGCCGGAACGGAATCCCGACGCGCCCCACTCCTTGAGGTGCGCGTTGATGCGTTCGGCGTCCTTCAGGAATGCGGCGCGCGAGCGGAAAAGTGTCCCGTCGTGGTGCAAATCGTGGACGCCGACCTCGAAGCCGTTGCCGGTCAGCCATTCCCGAAGCTCGGGTGGTATGTGTTCCTTGCCCTCGGGGACGAAGTTGAACGAGGAGCGAAAGCCGTGCTCCATCTCGAGCTCCGCGAGCTTCCGGCTCTTTGCCACTCCCCTCGCTCCCTCCACGTCGTGGGTGACGACAAACGCAAACCTCTTCCCGGAGGGCCATCCGCGCCAGCCTTCCGGCGGCTGGCCAGACGCAAAGTTGATCGGCCAGATTGCCCTGGACGCCTCCCGTGTCCGATTCGCCGAAATGCGGCGCACCAAATTGCGCAGCCGCCACGGCAGGAAGGGCTTCAGCTTATAGTAAAGGCCTAGCCGCAGCATGGGTGCT
>CAYNLL010000292.1:0-4674 GCA_964398015.1 uncultured Opitutaceae bacterium
TCGCAGGTCGAGCACGTGAGCCCCGCGGCGCCCATGTCCTGGATGCCGACGACCAGGCCCGGGACCGCCATCATCTCGAGGCAGGCCTCGATCAGGAGCTTCTCCATGAAGGGGTCTCCCTTCTGCACGGCGGGCCTGTCCGAGGCGCTCTCCGCGGAGAGCTCCCTCGAGGCGAAGGAGGCACCGCCGAGGCCGTCGCGCCCCGTCGCGGCGCCCACGTAGTACACCGGGTTGCCCTCGCCCGTCGCCTTGCCCCGGCGGATCTGGTCGTGGCGGAGCGTCCCCAGGCAGAGCGCGTTGACAAGCGGGTTGCCCTCGTACGAGCGGTCAAAGTAGACGTCGCCCCCGACCGTCGGGACGCCGACGCAGTTGCCGTAGTGCGCGATCCCGGCCACCACGCCCCGCAGGAGGCGGCGCGTGACCGGGGAGTCGAGCTCGCCGAACCTGAGCGAGTTCGTCAGGAGCACGGGCCTGGCTCCCATGGTGAAGATGTCGCGGATGATCCCGCCCACGCCTGTCGCCGCCCCCTCGAAGGGCTCCACCGCGCTGGGGTGGTTGTGCGACTCGATCTTGAACGCGATCGCCCATCCGTCGCCCACGTCGATGATGCCGGCGTTCTCCTCGCCCGCCTTGACCAGCACCCTGCCGAAGTTCGCCGTGGCCCCCCTCTTCTCCGTCGGGAAGCCCTTCAGGAGCGGCCGGGTGTTCTTGTAGGAGCAGTGCTCCGACCACATGACCGAGAAGATCCCCAGCTCGGTGAGCGTCGGGTCGCGCCCGAGATGGCCGCGGATCTGCTCGTACTCCTGCGCGAGCAGCCCGTGCTTGCGGACGAGCTCGGGCGTGATCGCCTGGTTGAGCACCGGGTCCGGGTTCGGCGGAAGTCCCGCTTGCTTCATGCGGATGCTCGCCTCATCTCGGGAAACCGCGCCGATAGGACGGCCCTCGCCACGGCCAGCCCGTCGCGGCTCGGGTGGAAGCGCTCGAACGCGCGGTCCGGGTGGGGCATCATGCCGAAGACGTTGCCGGCCGCATTGCGGATGCCGGCGATGTCGCCGAGCGAGCCGTTCGGGTTGTCGGCGTACCTCAGGATGACCTGGCGGTTGGCCTCGAGCCTCGCCCTGCCCTCCTCATCGATTCTGAAGTTGCCCTCGCCGTGCGCGATCGGCAGGCGGATCACCGCACCCACGGCCGCGGGATTGAACGCCGGCCCGGCGTCCTCCACCGCGAGGTCGCACGTCAGGCACCGGAACTCAAGGGAGCTGTTGCGGATCAGCGCGCCCGGCAGGAGCCCCGCCTCGCAGAGGATCTGGAAGCCGTTGCAGATCCCTAGGACCAGGCCGCCGCCCTCGGCGTGCTCGCGCACCGCGCCCATGACGGGGGAGAAGCGCGCGATCGCCCCGCAGCGCAGGTAGTCCCCGTACGAGAACCCGCCCGGGACGACCACGAGGTCAGCCCCCCCCAGGCGCGTCTCCTTGTGCCAGACGAACCGGGTCGCAAGGCCGAGGCCCGAGGAGAAGAGCTGGAAGGCATCCTGGTCGCAATTCGAGCCCGGAAATTGCAGCACCGCGATGTTCATGGCCTGGCCGGTCACGCTCCGGTGATCTCGTAGTGGTAGTCCTCGATCACCGGGTTGCTCAGCAGGTCGCGGCAGAGGCGGTCGACCTGGGCCCGCAGCTCGGCGCCGTCTGTGCCCTCAACCTCCAGCTCGATCACCTTGCCGACCCGGGTGCCCCGCAGCCCCTTCAGCCCGAGGGCCTCCAGCGCATGGCCGACGGCCACCCCCTGGGGATCCAGGACGTTCCTCTTGGGTGTTACGAAAACTTTGATCTTCACGGACCGCAAAGGGAGACGATGACGAACTGAATCCCGGGCCGGTCAAGGTTTTTGGCCCGCATTGTGTGTCATTTATCGCGGTTCCTGGGATGGAACCGGGCGTGCTGGTCCAGGAGGCGCTTTCCCTCCACGGAGGTGTAGATCTGGGTCGTCGAGATGCTCGCGTGCCCCAGCATCTCCTGGATCGACCTCAGGTCGGCGCCGCCCGTCAGGAGGTGGGTCGCAAAGGAGTGGCGCAGGAGGTGGGGCTTCACCCCCTTGGCGATGCCGGCGCGCTTCGCGTGCTTCTTGACGATCGACCACAGAGACACCCTGGAGAGGGCCGCGCCGCGGCTGCTCAGGAAGAGCTCGCTGCGGGTCCGCGGCTTGACGAAGTGCGGCCGGCCGGAGGCGATCCACGCCCCGAGGGCGTCGCGGGCCCTCGCGCCCACGGGAACGACCCGTTCCTTGGAGCCCTTCCCGAACACGCGCGCGAACCCGTTCTCCAGATCGACCTGCTGCAGCGTGAGCGCGGCGAGCTCCGAGACGCGAAGCCCGCTCGAGTAGAACAGCTCGAGGAGGGCGCGGTCGCGCAGCGATGCGGCGTCGCCGCCGGACGGCGAGGCGAGGAGCCGGACGACCTCGGCTGCGGTCAACGACTGGGGAAGCCGGCGGGCGAGCCGCGGGCCCGCCAGCAGCTCGGTGAAGTCGTCCGGCCGCAGGCGCTCGCGCACCATGAAGCGGGCGAACATGCGCAGGGCGGTGAGCTTGCGGGCCTGGCTCGAGGCCGCGGACCGGCGGCTGAGCGACCGCACCCACGCCCCGGCCTGCTCGGCCGAGACGGCGCGCCAGTCCCTGGCGCCCAGGCCCGACACGAAGGAGGCGCACTGCTCCAGGTCGCGCTGGTAGTTCTCGCGCGTGTTCCTGGAAAGCCCGCGCTCTAGGTCGAGGTACGCGAGGTAAGCGTCGATGTCGGACGCAAATGCGCTTTCCCTCATGGGGCCTCCCGGCCCGCCTCAGTAGCGCCGGCGGGGCGGCGGAGCGGGCGAGCCGCCCTGCTCCTTCATGCGGAAGGTGATGCGCGCCTTCTCGAGGTCGTACGGGCTCATCTCCATCTTCACGGTGTCGCCCGCGGCGATCTTGATGAAATTCTTCCTCAGCTTGCCCGAGATGTGGGCCAGGACCACGTGGCCAGGGCTCTTTAGCAGCTCCACCTTGAACATCGTTCCCGGCAGGACCGCCACGACCTTGCCGTCCACTTCTATCGCGTCGTTATCGGGCATGGGGAACGCGCAAGCGGGTCTTGGGGAGCAGTGTCATCGTGGTGTGTCCAGAGTCCAATAGTGAACAACCTAAAGGCTTGATCCCCACGTAGGAGTCAAGGATTTACCTCGGGAAAGGGGTTCGCCGGCCCCGGAGGGCGTCCCGTGTGCCCGGCCCCGGCCGGCGCCTATTTGATGCCCAGTTCCGTCCTGAACATCTCCTTTGCCATCCCGGGCACGAAGATCGGAAGCCTGAGCACGTCGACCTTGCCGTCGGCGAGTGTCGCCGTGAACCGGTACACGCGCAGGCCGTTGTCGAGCGTGCTCACCCAGTTCACGCGCGGATCCGCCGGGTTGTAGCCCGGCGTGGCCGCCTGCCAGCGGTCCCCCTTGACGAGCTTGGGCGAGGCGTCCGTGAACACAAAGACGATCGGGTCCTCCGTGTCGTCGTCCATGGTGATCGAGGTCGGCCTGGCCCCCCCCTTGAACCTGATCTCGACGGCGAAGCCCATCGTCCCCTCGTCGTTCCTCTTCACGGGCATGAACTTGAAGTTCGTCACCTCCATCACGTCGTCGCTGGCGTTGATCTCGAATCTCTTGGCGATCGGCACCTCCATGTCGACGCCGTCGCCGGTGGTGATCTTGACGGAATAGCTCGCGTTCACGCTGCACCCGGCGGCAGCGAGCGCCAGGGCGCCGAGCGCGCCCGCGGCAGACAGGGTAAGGGTTTTGGGCAGCATGGGGTCTCTCAGAAAACGATGTGGCCCAAAAGTTCCCGAGCGCGGGCCCGACGGCAAGCAGCATCGTCGGCGCCCCACCGAGTGTTTGCCCCGGGGCCGGAATTCCTATTGACCGGTGGGGCCGTGCCCGCGCCCGAGACCACCCCCTGCCCCTTCGAGAAGCGATTCCCGTCGCAGCTCCAGAAGGACGACACCTTCTACATGAGCCTCGCCTACAACCAGGCGATCGACGCCTGGAGGCAGGACGAGGTGCCGGTCGGGGCGGTGGTCGTCGCCTCGGGAGAGGTGATCGGCGCGGCCCACAACCGGGTGGAGGGTTCCGGCGACCCGACCGCGCACGCGGAGATGCTGGCGCTCACCCAGGCGGCCTCGCGGATCGGCGACTGGCGCCTCGAGGGCACCGTCCTCTACGTGACCAAGGAGCCGTGCCCGATGTGCTCCGGCGCCATGGTGATGTCGCGCGTGGCGAGGGTCTGCTACGCCGTGCCGGACCCCAAGATGGGCTGTCTCGGCGGCGCCGCCAACCTGAACGAGCTGCCGCACGCCAACCACCGCTTCGAGGTGACCGCGGGCGGCGTCCTCGAGGCCGAGTGCAGGGAGCTCCTCCAGGCGTTCTTCCGCCAGAGGAGGTCGGAGGCGGGCGACCCGTAGGGCCTCCCCCCGCGCCCCTCGCGAGGGCGAGCGTCATATCGCGCCCAACGCAGTTGACGCCCCCGCCGACCAGTGCAATTTTCCCATCATCATGGCCTACGAACTTCCAAAACTGCCCTACGCCTACGACGCCCTGGTCCCCCACATCGACGCAAAGACGATGGAGATCCACTACACGAAGCACCACCAGGCTTACATCACCAACGCCA
>CAYNLL010000293.1:0-4670 GCA_964398015.1 uncultured Opitutaceae bacterium
TGACGCCTGTGGCCACCAAGCGACGCCTTCACGACGCTGATTCGCGGTCAAAGGATTGGCTGTCGCGGTCACACCAGGAGAGGCTGGCCGCGGTCGAGGCCATTCGGCTCACGACTCCGGACTCACCCCATGCTCAACAAGCATTTCCAAGATTTTCTCGGATTACTAGAAAAGCACCACGTTGAGTATGTGATTGTGGGAGGGTACGCCGTAGGGGTCCACGGATTTCCCCGTTACACGGGCGACATGGATGTTTTTGTGGGCATCAGCGGCCAAAACGCCGGGCGTATTGTCGATGTCTTTAACGAATTTGGCTTTGGAACTCTTGGCCTAAAGGCCAGCGATTTTCTCGAGCCCGACACGGTGGTCGAGGTCGGAAGGGAGCCAATAAAAATCCAGGTCCTCACAGGGATCGACGGAGTCACCTTCGAGCGGTGTCGTTCCGACCGGATAATGGTGAACATATCAGGGTTACAGGTCCCTTTTATCGGATTGGAATCTCTCCTGGCCAACAAAGCCGCTTCTCCCCGGAGCAAAGACCGGACAGATCTGGAGGAGCTCACCCGCCTGCGGGAGTTACAGAAGAAACACGATATTGAGCGCGAGATCGATTAGACTTCCTCGTTCGAGAGTGCCAGACGCGTGCCCGGCGGGCTGCCCCACACGATCACGATCTCCAACGAAGAATTCCCGGCACATGGAATCGAATATTTGGATGACTGCGGCCGAAGTTCGGCCAATCTCAAGGTGGAGCAGGCCTGCTTTCTCAATGAGAGCCCTCGGCCACCGGGCCAATCTCAGCCGATAGCGGGTTCAAGTCCCGGCGCCTCCACCCTGTCCAATGCGCTAGGCCTCGGCCGTGGTCGGGTCAATAATTCGCCTGACTTCCGAGACTCGGTTCGCCGGGAAGCCGCCTTGCTTCGCGTGTTCGCGCACCAGCGACTCGGTCGAGGCGATGTAGACGCAGTAGATCCGGTCGTCGGTCACGTAGCTCTCGACCCACTGGATCCGGGGGCCGAGACTCTTAAGTACCCCGCACGACTTCTGCGAGATGCCTTGAAGCTGCTCCGGCGTCAGTTTCCCGGCTCCCGGAATGTCGCGTTCGATGACGAATTTTGGCATAGGATTGGCGTGAAATTGTTGGGGACGCCGGCCTATTTTGCCGTCTCCGGGCTGATGATGGTTGTGACCTGGCTCACAGAATTGGCCGGGAAGCCGCCCTGCTTGGCGTGTTCGCGAACCGTCGCCTCGTCCGGGGCGATATAGATGCAGTAGATTTTGTCGCCCGTCACGTAGCTGTGCAGCCACTGAATCTTCGGACCCATCCTGCTCAGCACGCCGCAGGACGTCTGGGAAATGGACTTTAATTTTTCGGCTGAGAAGGAACCGGCGCCGGGAATCACCCTTTCGATGACGTACATGTGCTGGCCCTCCGGCAGCGTCTCCGGCTTTACCGGCTCGTCGGCCAAGGCGTACCCACAGAGAACAAGGGACCACACGGGAATCAGGATCAGTCTTGAGAATTTCATGAGTTGGGAGGATCTAGCGATTTCGTTTCTAGGGAGGATGCACTTGAGAATAAGCCAGGCCCGCGGAGACAGCGCCCTGTTGAACCCATCAGCGCGTCTGGAGAATAGCCGGTGCTCCCCGCGACACCTAGGCCAACAGTGGGTAATTTCGGGCCAAGCCTCCCCCGCCCGGGATGGGACCTCCGGCCCATCGCAGCCCGTCCCCTGGATCCCTCCTGCGAATCAGTTCCTGAGGCCTACCTTCATCATCCGCGGAGAATGGCCGAACCGCTCGTGGTAGAGGTTGCGGAGCTGGCGGCTCCCGTTGAACCCGCAGGCCTTGGCCACATCCTCGACCTTTGAGCCGGCCTCCCCCAGCAGCGAGCGGGCACGCTCCAGCCGCAGTTCCCTCAGGTACTCCCCCAAGGAAAGGCCGAGATTCCGCCGAAAGCGGCGTGAGAGGTTGCGCGGGCTCGCTCCGACCTTCTCCGCGAGGAGGCCGAGTCCCGGCGGCCTGTCCAGGTTTTCGATGACGAGGCTTTGCGCCCGGTGCACGAGGTCATCCTGGTGGTTGCGGTACTGGAGGTAGACGCTGTCCTGCTCGAAACCGCCGCTGCGCCGCAGGTAGATCACCAGGTAGCGGGCGACCTCGAACGCGAGCTTCTGCCCATGCCTCAGGCCGACGAGGTGGATGGCCAGATCGATGCCGGAGGCTATGCCCGCGCTCGTCAGGACATTGCCCTCCTGCACAAACAGGACCCCTTTCCTTACCTTGAGCCGCGGGTACCGCCTCTGCAGAAGGTCTGCGTCCGCCCAGTGGGTGGCGCAGGCAAGGCCGTCGAGTACGCCCGCTTCGGCGAGCAGGAAGGCTCCCGTGCAAACCGAGCAGACGGTCGCCCCGGCCCGCCACGCCCTGCGGATCCAAGGGAACACGGGCTTGTGCGCGCGCATGAAATCGGGACCAACCGTGTCGCAACCGCAAACGATCAGCGTGTCGTCCCGCTGGAGCTTTATCCTCCGGTAGGGCGTCATGTTGGAGAAATGCAGGTTGCCCGTGACGGGAATCGCCTCGGTGAGCGCGCACACCTCGATGCGGTAGGGTCGCCCGAAGGCCTCGCTCGCAGCCTGGAAGACCTGCAGAGGCCCGACCAGGTCGAGCGGCGTCACCGCGGGAGGAGCAAAAAAGACGATCCTCGGGGGCATTGGGGTCTTCTACGCTGCCGGCATCGGGCGTGCAAAGTCCAATTCCCCAAGGCACCCGGGGACCCGGGCAGGCCGGCCCCCCGTCGCTCCGGCCGGCCCCGGTTGACATCGCCGGGAGCGCCCTGCAGCCTCGGCCCAGAACAGGTTACCCCAATGACGAGATCCCTGTATCGCATCGCACCCTTATTCCTCGCTGCGGGCCCGGCGGCGCTCTTCGGGGCCGACCCGGCGGCGCCCCCCCCGGGATGGCATGCGCAGTCGCTCGGCCAGGCTGTCGCGTACCTGGCGCTGTTCACCGCCATCGGCATCTTCCTCGCAATCCTCGGATACAAGGTCTTCGACCGCTGCACGCCCGGGCACCTCCACAAGGAGATCATCGAGCACCGCAACGTGGCCGCGGCCATCATCGGCGGTTCGGTGATTCTCGGCGTATGCATCATCATCGCGGCGGCGATGCTGGGCTGACCGGCGCCTGAGACGGGGTGAAGCGTAGCCAAAAGATCGCGCTCGTGCTGCTGGGCGGGGCGTCGGCGGGCGCATTCTCAGGCTGCGCGCCGTCGGGCGTGGCGCGGCCCGTGCGGATCAGTTCCCGGTCCGTCTACGTGAACGACTACTTCGTCCCGGGGGCCGGCTATTACCACGCGCCGTTCCGCCGGTTCTACCCGTTCCCCTACAATCACTACGACGCCCGCATGAAGATGTACTTCTTCGGCGGGCAGTGGGGGTACTCGCCCTTGCAGAGCCCCATCAACATCTCCTCGCCGACCGAGGACGCGGCGAGCCTGGCCGAGGCCTCGCGCACCGACGTCGTGCGCGGGGGCTTCGGGAGCACCTCCCGGGTGTTCTCGACCTGGTCCTGATGCAACGGCACACGTGCGAGCCCAGGGCCGGCTGGAGGGAGAAGGTCGAGGCCGTCGGCCTCACCTACCATTCGCACGAGACGGGCCCGTATTGGGACGAGTCCGCGTGCTACGAGTTCACGGCGCCGGAGGTCGACGCCCTCGAGGGCGCGGCGGGCGACCTGCACGCCCTGTGCCTCGAAGCGGCCGAGGCCGTGATCCGCAACGGGTGGTGGGAGCGCCTCGCGATCCCGCCCGAGGCCGTGCCGTCCCTCCTGAACTCGTGGGAGCGCGACGACTTCAGCCTCTACGGCCGCTTCGACCTGGCCTACGACGGGACATCGCCGCCCAAGCTCCTCGAGTACAACGCCGACACGCCGACGGCCCTCGTCGAGGCGGCGGTGGCCCAGTGGTTCTGGCTGCAGGACACACGTCCCTCGGCCGACCAGTTCAACTCCATCCACGAGCGGCTGATCGGGGCCTGGCGCCGCTGGAACGGGCGGAGCCTCCACTTCAGCAGCGTCAAGGACAGCGCGGAGGACGAGCAGACCGTGCTCTACCTGCGCGACACCTGCGTCCAGGCGGGGATCGAGACGCGGGTGGTGGCCGTCGAGGACGTCGGTTGGGACCCGCGGAGACGCTGCTTTGTCGACCTCGACAACGCCCGCATCGAGACCTGCTTCAAGCTCTACCCGTGGGAGTGGCTCTGGCGGGAGGACTTTGCGGCGCACCTGCCCTCGGAGCCCGTCCGGTTCCTGGAGCCCGCGTGGAAGATGCTCCTGAGCAACAAGGGCCTTCTCCCCGTCCTCTGGGAGCTGTTCCCGGGCCACCCCAACCTCCTTCCCGCCTACGACAGCGCGGACCGCCTGGGCTCGAGCTACGTGTCCAAGCCCAAGCTCAGCCGCGAGGGGGCCAACATCGCCTGGGTCGAGGGCGGGGCCATAGTCGAGGAGACCGAGGGCGGCTACGGCGCCGAGGGCCGCATCTACCAGGCCCCGGCGGCCCTTCCCGAGTTCGGGGGCAACCACCCGGTGTGCGGCGTCTGGGTTGTCGACCACGAGCCGGCGGGCCTGGGGATCCGGGAGGACCGCCGACGGATCACGGGCAAGTGGCAAAACGT
>CAYNLL010000294.1:0-4665 GCA_964398015.1 uncultured Opitutaceae bacterium
AGGAGCGCATCGAGTCCACGAGCCTCCAGCCGGCCTTCACGCGGGCCCAGAAGGTCAGGATGCTTCGGCAGGTCCACAAGGCGGAGCTCTTTGAGAAGTTCCTCCACACCAAGTATGTCGGGCAGAAGCGGTTCTCGCTCGAGGGCGGCGAGACGATCATCGCAGCGCTCGAGTCGGTCATCGACCACTGCCCCGACGCGGGCGTCGAGGAGATCGTCATGGGCATGGCACACCGCGGGCGCCTCAACGTGCTCTGCAGCGTGATGCGAAAGTCATTCGACCAGCTGTTTGAGCAGTTCTCGGAGAACTACATCCCGGACACCGTCGGCGGCGACGGCGATGTGAAGTACCACCTGGGCTACGAGTCGGTGCTCTCGACCACCTCGGGCAAGAAGGTCGAGGTCCGCCTCGCGGCGAACCCGTCCCACCTCGAGATCGTCGACCCCGTCGTCGAGGGCAAGACCCGCGCCCGCCAGCGCATCCGCGGCGACAGCGATGACCGCAGACGGGTGCTCGCGCTCCTGATCCACGGCGACGCGGCCGTCGCCGGCCAGGGCATCGTCGCCGAAACGCTCAACTTCTCCCAGCTGCCGGGCTACCGCACCGGGGGCACGGTCCACTTCGTGATCAACAACCAAATCGGGTTCACGACGGACCCGCTCGACGCGCGATCGACGCGCTACTGCACGGATGTCGCGAAGATGATCGAGGCGCCGATCTTCCACGTGAACGGCGACGACCCCGAGGCGGTGTGCATGGTCTCGCGCCTCGCGCTCGATTTCCGCGTCCGCTGGAAGCGCGACGTCTTCATCGACATGTACTGCTTCCGCCGGCACGGCCACAACGAGACCGATGAGCCGTCGTTCACGCAGCCGATGCTCTACCGCACGATCGCGTCGCACCCGATGGTCTCCGCTCTCTACACGGAGACGCTCGTCGGGCAGGGGGCCATCACCTCCGCCGAGGGCGACAAGATCAAGGCGGAGTATTCCTCGGCCCTGGAGGAGAACCTTGCCAAGGCGAAGCAGCGCGAGGCGGCAAGGCCCTCGCGCCGGTCCCGGCCCTCCGACCCGTACAAGGGCTCGAACGCGGAGTTCCAGCCGGAGTACCACCACACGCCGATCAAGACCGGGGTCCCGGCCGAGGAGATTGGCAGGATCGTCCAGGGCCTCACGAGCGTGCCGGGGGACTTCAAGGTCAACCCCAAGATCAGGCGCCTGCTCGACGCCCGGCTCCAGGCCTTCAGGGACGGGGGACCCGTCGACTGGGGCTTCGGCGAGGCGATGGCGTTCGGCTCCCTGCTCGTCGAGGGCACGCCCGTGCGCCTGAGCGGGCAGGACTGCGAGCGCGGCACCTTCAGCCACCGCCACGCCGTCCTCGCCGACATCGAGACGGGAGCGAAGTACACGCCCCTGAAGAACCTCGACCCGAAGCAGGCCCGCTTCTGCGTCTACAATTCGCTGCTGTCCGAGGCGGCGGTCCTCGGTTTCGACTACGGCTACTCGCTCGACTACCCGGACATGCTCTGCCTCTGGGAGGGCCAGTTCGGTGACTTCGCGAACGGCGCGCAGGTCGTGATCGACCAGTTCATCGTCAGCGGCGAATCAAAGTGGCAGCGCACCTGCGGCATCGTCCTTCTGCTGCCGCACGGCTACGAGGGCCAGGGGCCGGAGCATTCGTCGGCCCGGCTGGAGCGCTTCCTGCAGTCCTGCGCCGAGGACAACATCCAGGTGGCGAACGTCACCACCCCCGCGCAGTTCTTCCACCTGCTGCGACGCCAGGTCCGCCGTGATTTCCGGAAGCCCCTCGTGGTGATGTCCCCGAAGTCCCTCCTGCGCCATCCGGGCGCCGTCTCGAGGATTTCCGAATTCTCGGAGGGCCTCTTCCATGAGATTCTCGAGGAGCCCCTGGCGCCCGCAAAGCCCACGCGCCTCATCCTCTGCTCCGGGAAGGTCTTCTACGACCTGGTGGACTACCGGGAGAGGAACGACGTGAAGGACACGGCGATTGTCAGGGTCGAGCAGCTCTATCCGCTCCACACGGAGCGCCTCGCGGAGATCGCGGAGCGGGCGCCGGGGGCGCGCCTGATCTGGTGCCAGGAGGAGTCCCAGAACATGGGCGCCTGGTCGTGGATCGCCCCGCGGATCACGGACATCTTCGACAAGATCCCGATCTATGCGGGAAGGGACGCCTCGGCGTCGCCGGCGGTCGGATCGCTGGCGCTGCACAAGCTAGAGCTCGCCAGCCTCCTGAAGGACGCCTACACGCTTTGACCATGCCCCTCGAAGTGAAAATCCCGCCGATGGGCGAGTCCATCAGCTCCGGCATCCTCGCCAAATGGCACGTGAAGAACGGCGACGCGGTCAAGAAGGACCAGCCGCTGTTTGAGCTCGAGACGGACAAGATCACGTCCGAGGGCACGGCCGAGGCGGCCGGCACCATCACCCTGAGCGCCGAGGCCGGCGCGGACGTGAAGATCGGCCAGGTGGTCGCGCTCATCGAGACGGGAGGGGAGGCCCCGGCGGCCCCCGCGCCCGCGGCCCCGCTGGCCGCCTCTCCCGCGCAGTCGCCGGCGGTGCGCCGGATAGCCGAGGAGCTCAGCGTCGACCCGGCCGCGGTCCCGGGCACCGGCAAGGCCGGCCGCGTGACCAAGGGGGACATGCTCCTGGCCGCGGCCCAGGCGCGCCCCCAGGCCGCTCCGGCCGCCCAGCCGCCCCCCCCTCCCCAGCCCGGCGGGCGCCAGACGCGGCGCAAGATCACGCCGCTCCGCCAGCGGATCGCCGAGCGCCTCGTGTCCGCCCAGCACAGCGCAGCCCTCCTGACGACGTTCAACGAGGTCGACATGTCGGCCGTGGTGGCCCTGCGCTCGAAATACCAGGAGGATTTCGTGAAGCGGAACGGGATGAAGCTCGGGTTCATGCCCTTCTTCGTGAAGGCGGTCGTCCATGCGCTCAGGGAGGTCCCCGCGCTCAACTCGCAGATCGAGGGGGACGCGATCGTGCAGAACAACTACTTCGACATCGGCGTGGCGGTCTCGACCGAGAAGGGCCTGATGGTGCCGGTGATCCGGGGCTGCGATGCCCTCGGGATGGCCGGCATCGAGAAGGCGATCTCCGAGGCCGCGGGCCGCGCCCGCGAGGGGAAGATCACGCTCGCCGACCTCGAGGGCGGCGTCTTCACGATCACCAACGGGGGGACGTTCGGCTCGCTCCTCTCGACGCCCATCATCAACCCGCCCCAGAGCGGCATCCTCGGGATGCACGCCATCAACGAAAGGCCGGTCGCCGTGGCCGGCCAGGTCGTCATCCGCCCCATGATGTACGTCGCGCTGACCTACGACCACCGTCTTGTCGACGGGCGCGAGGCCGTCACGTTTCTCGTGAAGGTGAAGCAGGCGGTCGAGGATCCCTCCCGCCTCGTCATCGGACTCTGAGCGGCGCACGCATGGAAGCCTACGATGTCGCGGTGATCGGCGCCGGCCCCGGCGGCTACGTCTGCGCATTCCGCGCGGCGCAGCTCGGCCTTAGGGTGGCCCTCGTGGAGAGGCGCCAGACCCTGGGGGGGACCTGCCTCAACGTGGGCTGCATCCCGAGCAAGGCCCTCCTCTATTCTACCGAGCAGCTCGTGTTCGCGCGCGAGCACGCCGCCGCCCACGGGATCGTGACGGGGCCGGTGTCCGCGGACACCGGCACCCTCCTCAGGAGGAAGGACGCGGTGGTCTCAAAGCTGGTGGGAGGCGTCGCCGCGCTCGCGAAGGCCCGCAAGGTCGCGGTCCTGACGGGCGAGGCCACCTTCACCTCGCCGTCGACGCTCTCGGTGGCGGGAGCCTCGGGCGCGGTCCCGGTGTCCGCGAAGAACTTCGTGATCGCGACGGGGTCGGCGCCGGTGGAGCTCCCGTTCCTCAAGTTTGACGGAAAAACGGTGGTGTCGAGCGACCAGGCGATCGCCTTTGAGAAGGCGCCCGCCTCGCTCGTCGTCGTGGGGGGAGGCGCCATCGGCCTCGAGTTGGGATCGGTGTGGGCGCGGCTCGGCAGCCAGGTGACCGTCGTCGAGTTTCTGCCCAAGATCGTCGCGGGCTACGACGACGACGTCGTCCGGCTCTTCACGCGCCTGCTCCAGAAGCAGGGCCTGAGGATAGAGGCGGGCGCAAAGGTCACCGGGGTGAATCCGGGCGGCGCCGGACCCGTCCTCACGGCGGAACGCGACGGGGCGGCCCTCGAATTCCCGGCGGAGCGCATACTCGTCGCTGTGGGGCGGCGCCCGTACACCGACGGCCTCGGCCTTGAGAAGGCGGGCGTCGCGCTCGATGAGAAGGGGCGCGTGAAGGTGGACGGCCGCCTCAGGACGGGCGTGCCCGGCATCTGGGCCATCGGCGACGTCGTCGCCGGCCCCATGCTTGCGCACAAGGCCGAGGAGGACGGCGTGGCCGTCGCCGAGTGGATCGCAGGCAAGGCGGGTCACATAGACTGGGACCTTGTCCCGACGGTGGTCTACACCGACCCGGAGGTCGCCTCGGTCGGCCTCGGCGAGGACGCGGCGAAGGCACGCGGGCTGGACGTCCGCGTGGGCAGGTTCAATTTCGGGGCAAACGGCAGGGCGATCGCCAACGACGCGACCGACGGGTTCGCCAAGATCGTCGCCGACGCGAAGACGGACCGCATCCTA
>CAYNLL010000295.1:0-4652 GCA_964398015.1 uncultured Opitutaceae bacterium
ACAGCGCCGCGCCGCCGGTGATGCCCGCGCCGATGTGCCCCTTGTCAGTCACGAGGATACGGTCCTCCAGCCGCCTCCACACGGCAGGTCGTGTGTCGGGAGTCGGCACGTCGGCCAGGAGGGCGATCCCCAGGCTCGCCTGGGAGCCGTCGACGTAGCTGCCGTCCGAGGGCCTGAAGAACTCCCGGTTGAGGGCCCGACGCACCGCGGCCGCCCGCGTTTCCCAGATCGTCGCCTGACCGTCCCGGCCGAGGGCGCGGGCGATTTTTGCGGCGCACGAGAGGTTGTACACCCAGTAGCAGTTGTTGAAGAAGAGGGTCTCCCGGCTGTCGTTGTTCATCCCCTTGGCGCCCGGCCAGAGCCAGTCTCCCAGGAAGTCCCATTCCCCGCCCCAGCGCCGCAACAGGTCGCCGGAGGCCTTGGTCTCGAGGTAGCCGAGCCAGGCCTGGATCGTCGCGAAGCTCTGGACCAGGATCTCCGTGTCGCCCGTGTGGCGGTAAAACTCCCATGGCAGGTGGACGCAGTACCCGCTCCAGGCGGGCCCGCCGCCGCCCCAGTAGGTCGGGGCGGTGTAGGGAAGGCTTCCCGCCTCGAGGTTCGCGAATCCGCCCCCGGGGTCGGGCCTCTTCCTCCCCTGGGTGTCGCCCGGCGCCTGCACGTCGCGCCAGTCCTCCGCCCATTTCGTGAAGAACGCCTCGGTCCGGAAGTTCATGAGCGCGGTCACGGTTGTCGCATGGGCGTCACCGCCGTAGCCCATCCTCTCGCGGTGCGGGCAGTCCACGAGGTAGCCGCCGAGGCTCAGGTTCTCGAGGGTCCACAGGGACGTCGTGTAGATCCTGTTCAGAAGGGCGTCGGAGCACTCGAACGACGAGGCCGCGTCAAAGTCCGTGCGCACATTCCACGCCCGAAGGTCGCCCAGGGCCGGCCGACTCCTCAGCCCCCGGACCGTGACCCAGCGGCCCACGCTGTAGTTGAACCGGTTGCGGAAGATGCCGCTTCCGGCCGGGCCGATCACGTAGGCGCTGTGGATCCGGTGGGTCACGGCGGCCTCCTCCCGCTCCGAGAACTCGAGCTCGACCCGGTCGCCGGGCCGGCCCGCGATGCGCAGCTCGACCCAGCCCGAGAAGTTCCTCCCCATGTCGAACCGGTAGACCCCGAACAGGGGCTCGCTCAGCGCAACGGGGGACATTGGCGCCCCGAGGCGGTTGGGTTCCGACCGCTCCGCGGAAACCTCAAGGTCCGGCGAGAACTCGACGGCGGGCTTCCATCCCCTGGCGTCAAAGCCCGGGGCGGCCCAGCCGGCGGCCTCCCTTCCGGCGTCGTAGAGCTCGCCGCCGTAGTTCATGAACATCCAGGAGCCGAGGAGCGTGCTCGGGCTCGGGTGGGTCCGCCAGCTCGCGTCGGTCGCGATGCGCTGCACCGATCCGTCCGCCAGCGCGACGTCGACCTGGACGATCGCGATCGGCGCCCTCGGCTTGTCGTCCGTGGCAAAGGCGCCGTAGATCGACCAACTGGTCCCCAGCCATAGGCCCAGGGTGTTGCTGCCCTGGTGGAGCATCCCGGAGAGGTCGTAGGCCACGTACCGGGCGCGCCGGCTGTTGTCGGTCACGCTGGGCATCAGGACGGCGTTCCCGGCCTTTTTCCCGTTTACGTACAGCTCGTGGTAGCCGACCGAGGCCACGTAGGCGGTGGCCCTCGCCGGGTTCCCTGGGAGCGTCACGTCGCGGCGGAGCCAGGGATCGGGCAGGGCGTTCTCGGGGGCGCCCGCAGGGGCGCTTTCGCCGGTGCCGATCCAATGAGCCGACCAGTCGCCCGGGTTGAGCACGCCCGTGCTCCAGCGGGCCGGGGCGCTCCAGTCGGACCATCGGCCGTCCCGGTCGCGCGAGCGCAGGCGCCAGACGCACACCTCTCCCGACGACAGCGGCCGTCCCCCGTAGGCGACCTGGCCCGTCGCCGCGGAGGCCACCACGCCGGAGTCCCAGAGGAGCTCGGCCGCGTGCCCCGGCAGTCCCGCGCTCTCGACCCTGATCTGGTAGGCGGTCTGCCGCAGGTCCCGGGCCTGCGCATCCTCGGCCTGGAGCGTCCAGCTGAGCCTCGGAGCGGACGTTCCGATGCCCTCGGGGTTCACCCTGTACTCGGTCCGGAGGTCGGCCGGGTTGAAGCGTGCCGTGGCGCAGCCGCACAGCGTAAGCGCCAGCAGCGCGGGCAAGACGCGCGCCATAGCCGCCCTGGTTCCGTCGCCCGGAGCAGGATGCTCGGTGGTCATGGGTGCTGGTGTGCTCACTGGACGGGAGGCCCGGCGGCACCGTTCAATCACGCGCGAAGTCGGCCTGCAATGGTCGGGTGGGGGGACGCTCCGCCCCTTCAAGGGGAGACCGCCGCCAGCGCGGCGCCGTACTGCGCGTGGAACTCTCCCGGCGCGGAGACGCTCAGGCCCAGGTTGCGGATCAGGCCGTCCTTCAGGCCGTAGATCCACCCGTGGATCGTCAGCGGCTGCCCCCGCTCCCAGGCGTCGCGCACGATGGTCGTCTGGCACACGTTTCCCACCTGCTCGATCACGTTGAGCTCGCACAGGACGTTGGTGCGGGCCTGGTCCCCCTGGACGGCGTGAAGGCAGCCCCGGTGCTTCTCGGAGACGTCCTGCACGTGGCGCAGCCAGTTGTCGGCGAGGCCGATCCGCTCGCAGCGCAGGGCGGCCTGCACGCCGCTGCAGCCGTAGTGGCCGCAGACGATGATGTGCTTCACCTTCAGCACATCGACGGCGAACTGCGTCACGGAGAGGCAGTTGAGGTCCGTGTGGACGACCACGTTCGCTATGTTGCGGTGCACGAACAACTCGCCGGGAAGCAGGTTGACAATCTCGTTCGCCGGCACGCGGCTGTCCGAGCAGCCGATCCACAGGTACTCGGGCGACTGCTGGCGCGAAAGCTTCGGGAAGAACTCGGGGTCGCGCGTCCTGATGGCGTCCGCCCAGGCCCGGTTCTGGGCAAAGAGGTGGTCAAGCTGGCCCATGTGGGGGTCCATGCTCCGTGTCGGCCCGCCCTTGTCGAATTCATTTCTGCGGTGGGCAAGGAGGCCGCCATTGACTTGGACCGCGGGGTGATGCAAGTGGACGGCGCACACGCCCATAGAAACATGACCTCCCGCACTCCGTTTTCCCGCCGCGCCCAGGCCCTCCTTCTCCTGCCCGCTCTCCTCCTGCTCAGCTGCCGTTCGTCGGACGCCGGCAATGCGGTGGTGCCCGCGGGTTCGCACAGCTCCGGGGGACTGCACGCCGTCCTCGACACGGACAAGGGCCAGATCGAGATCCAGTTCTTCGCCTCCGACAGCCCGAAGGCCGTCGAGAATTTCCGGCTGCTTGCCGAGCACGGCTACTACAACGGCCTCATGTTCCACCGCGTCGTGAAGGGCTTCATGATCCAGGGCGGGGATCCCAAGGGAGACGGGTCCGGCGGGGAGAGCGCGTGGGGAGGCACGTTCGCCGACGACATCAAGCCCGACTCGGACCTCTACAAGGCAGGCTACAAGCGCGGCATCGTGGCGATGGCCAACTACGGGCCCAACACGAATGGCAGCCAGTTCTTCATCATGCACCAGGACTTCGCCCTGCCGCCGAGCTACGTGATCTTCGGCAGCGTCACGAAGGGGCTGGACGTCCTCGATGCCCTGGCGAGCGTGCCCACCGTGCTCGGGGCCGACGGCGAGATGAGCAAGCCGGTCACGCCGCCGGTGATCCGCAAGGTCACGATCCTCCCGTAGCGCCTTCCCGCTGGTCGGCCAACGCGGTTCGGGGCCGGAGGTGGGACTGGAAGAACTCGAGCATCCTCGCCTCGGCCCTCTCCTCGTCCATCCCCTTGAAGCCGTGGCCGGCGCCCTCGATCGTGAGCAGTTGCGCCTCCACGCCGCAGGCCTCGAGGCGGTCTCGCATGAGGACGGACTGCTCGTGGGGCACGTAGGTGTCGGCGGTCCCGTGGACGAACAGCGTGGGTGCGGCCTCCGGGGTGACCCAGTTTATCGGGCTCGCGAGGATATGGCGCTCCCGCGCGTGGTCGAGGTCGCCCCCGAGGTAGAGCGGCAGGACCTCTGCTGCATCGACGCTGCGGCCGTAGACGCGGGTGAAATCGGTCGGGCCGTAGAAGCTCACCACGCACTGGACCGCGCTGGAGTAACCCGGGTCCTGGTCTCCCTCGAGCTGTCTGACGCCCGCCGTCACCCCGAGGAGCAGCGCGAGGTTTCCCCCGGCCGACCCGCCGGCGACCCCGATCCTCGCGGGGTCGACATGGCAGCGCAGGGCGTTCGCCCTCATCCAGCGCACCGCGGCCTTGCAGTCCTCCACCGCCGCGGGGAACGGGTGAGCGGGCGCCAGCCGGTAGGTGATGGTCGCCGCAGCGAAGCCGTGCTGCGCGAGGACGAGGCAGAGCCTGTCGTAGCCGTCCCTCGATCCCCCGCGAAAGCCGCCTCCATGGATGAGGATGACCGCCGGGGCCGGTGCGGCGGCCTGAGGCGGCAGCGCCAGGTCCAGGAACAGGCGCTGCGCTTCCGGGCGGGCGTACTCGACAGCGGGAGTGAAACTCACGCCCGGGGGAATGGACAGGCTGGCGGCTCCCAGCGGGGGGGAGACCAGCAGGAGTGAACAGAGGAGCAGGGGGTTT
>CAYNLL010000296.1:0-4647 GCA_964398015.1 uncultured Opitutaceae bacterium
TCGAGCCCGTCGAGTCGGGCCGGCTTGACCTGGCCTGCGGCCGGCGGGTCGGGCGGCGCGACCCGTGGTGGCGGCGGGCCGCGTCGCTCCCCGCCAACCTCGTCAGGCGCGCCGTCCTTGGCGACGGGGTGCACGACGCGGGCTGCCAGATCCGCGCCATGCGCTGCGGCGTTGTCTCCGTGCTGCGCCCGATGGAGCTGCTCCAGGCATTCATCCCCGCCCTGGCGGTCGCCGCCGGCATGCGGGTGGGCGAGGTGCCCGTGCGCCACCACGCGCGGGCGCGCGGCCGCTCAAAATACGGCGTCGCCGACCTGTGGTGGCGTCCCGTCGCCGCGATGCTGCGCCTGCGCTGGTCGCTGTGGAGGCGTCCCCCGCCATGAGCCGCCACGCCTTCCGGCACGAGGCGATGGCGACGTTCTTCGAGATCACCATCGCCGGCACGCAGGAGACCTACGCCCGGCAGGCCGCCGCGGAGGCCTTCCGGGAGCTCGACCGACTCGAAGGCGAGCTCAGCCGCTTCGTGGAGTCGAGCGACATCGCCCGCGCCGGCCGCCTCTCGCTCGGCGGGTCGATCGCGATCGGCGACGACGCCATGGAGTGCCTCCTGGTCGCCGCGGGCGTGGCGGAGTCGACGGGCCGCGCCTTTGACGCGGCCTACGGCTCGGAGCTCGCTCCGGGCGACGCCGGGACGGGGCCCGCGTTCACGCTGGATCCCGCCGCCCACGTCCTCACCTCGCGGGTGGCGAGACTGCGCCTCGACCTCGGGGCCGTGGGCAAGGGCTACGCGCTCGACCGGCTCGCGGAGGCGCTGGGGGAGTGGGGCGTCACGTCGGCTTGCCTCAACAGCGGCGGCAGCACGGCGCTTGCGCTCGAGCCCCCCGCGGCCAGTCCGGGATGGCCCGTGGGCCTGGGCGACGGTGCCGGGCGCCGCGAAATCCCGCTTTGCCGCGGGGCGCTCAGCGGATCCGGCGTGGCGGTGAAGGGCCCCCACCTGATCGACCCGAGGACCCGGCAGCCGGCGGCGCGCACCGCCCGGGTCTGGGCCGCCGCGCCGAGCGCCGCCGTCGCCGACGCCCTGTCGACCGCCTTCTTCGTGATGTCGGATGCGCAGGTGGAAGCGTTCTGCTCGGCCCAGGACGGGATAGGGGCCGCCCTGGCGTGCGCCGACGGGAGCCTGAAACTCCTTGGGACGCTCGGCACCAGGGCCGAGGACTGACAACGTTAGCCGTTGAGGGGTAATTTCTTGCGCCTTGCCGCTGGACGGGGCCGGGCCGGACGGCCCCCCCGGGGGCGATGGGCCTCAAGGGGTGCTGCCAAGGTGCCGATAAAGGGGTGACTCTCTATCTATGCCCGGAGCGCTCCTCTCGTACCTAGGCGGTTGGTGGGCGCGGTGGTTCGGCCGCGCCGGCGGCCAGCGTATCCCGGAAAGGGAGCCCGAGCCGCGGATCGAGCCCGAGGCCGCCGCGGCGTCGGCGGCCCCCGAGCCCGCGAGGGGCAGGCAGGCCGAGCAGGCGTTCCTTGAGACCGTGAGGATGGAGCCGCGCCGAGCGGCGCCGGTGCGCCCGTCGGCGCCGGACCCCCGCGTGCGCGCCGGGACGCTCGAGGCGCTGGAGGGACTGCGCCAGATCCCGGCGCTCCAGTCGCTGGTTCAGGGCGTGACGCGGATCATGTCCCGCGAGGGCGTCGCGCTGGACGAGGTCGCCGACGCTCTCCAGAAGGACTCCTCGCTCTGCGTCCGCGTGCTTACGATGGCCAATTCCGCGGCGGTGGCCCCCGAGATGCGGATCGATGACCTTCAGTCGGCCGTCCAGATGCTGGGGATCGCAAGGGTGCGCCGGGTGGCTCAGGCCGTGTTCACGCTGCGCGACGCGCAGCGGATGACGGAGGGCCTCGACTGGCGCCACCTCTGGATCCACGCGCTCGCGACCGCCGCCATCGCCGAGGAGCTCGACCGGAGGCTTCGCCCCGTCGCCTCGACCCAGGTCTACATGGCGGGCCTCCTGCACGACGTCGGCAAGATCGCCCTCTCGACGGTTGCCGCCGACGCCTACCGCGACGTGATCGTCGCCTCGTGGAACGGTGAGGGCCGCCTCGAGGACCTGGAGAGGGAGAGGCTCGGGGTGGACCACCGCGAGGCCGGGGTCATCTTCGCCCGCGGCAACCGCCTCTCGGAGGTCGTGGTCGAGGCCATCGCGCACCACGACGACCCGGCGAGGGCGGAGAGCCACCGCTTCGAAGTGGCGCTTGTCGCCGTGGCCAACTTCATCAGCAAGGCGCGCGGGCTGGGCTTCAGCGGCGCGCGGCTGGACGTGAGCGACGGCGAGATCGAGGAGTTCCCGGCATGGAGGATATTCGAGGAGGAGGCCGGATCGAGGGTCGACGTGGCCCAGATCGAGAAGGAGATGGCCGACTTCTACGCGACGCTCCGCGACGACCTGCGGGGCATGCACGAGTGAGGCCCTGAGGCGGTTTCCCGGCCGCTGCGCCGGTCCCCGGGCGTCGTCAGTCCTCTTTGCGCGCAAGAACGCAGCCGCGCAGGCGGCAGTCGACGTTCACGATGTGCTTCTCGATCCAGGCGGTCGATTCCCTGTGGACGTCGAGCAGCACGGAGACCGGCGTTCCGCTGAAGGTGAGGATCTCGATCCATCCCTCGAGCTTGCGCGAAAATTCCCTGTGGGCGGCGCGGTTGGCCTCGAGCGCCTCGCAGCCGAAGCGCTCCATGTGATCCTCCTCGCGCTCAAAATGCCCCTGCGCGTACCGCTGGAGGATCGTGATCAGTTCGACGACGACCTCGCGCCCGGCGCCGTCGTCGACGGCCTCCTTGAGGGTGTTGAGCTGCCTGAAGAACTCGCGGTGCTCCGCGTCGACCTTCGGGTGTCCCGTCTCAAAGCGTGCGCTCCAGGCTGTCAATGGCGCGGTGGGGTCATGCCGTGCGCGGTGGCGACAGTCAATGGGTCTCCTGGGCCGGTTGGGTGCATGGGGATTTGCGTACTCTACATCGGCGTCCCCGGGTGTGTCTGCTCATTTCTTGGGAATTGCTGGCCGCGGGTTGGCCGTGGCAGGCGCTCAGCGGCCGAGAAGGCCCCTGAACTCCTCGGCCCTGGCCGAGTCGCCCGCTTTCAGGGCGGCGGCAAGGCCACGCTCGAAGGCGCCGCGCGCGTCGGCTGGCCTTCCCGCCGCCTGCAGCGCGAGGCCGAGCAAGCGGTAGCCCTGGGGATCGGCGGGCTCGGCGCCCACGTAGCGCCCAAAGGCCTCGACGGCGTCCGCAAACCTCCCGCGCTGAAGCGCCAGGGCCCCCTGCTCGTCCAGGATCGCCCCGAAATCCGGCGCGACGGCGAGCCCGGAGCGGTACTGCCGCTCGGCCTCGTCAAGGTCCCCCGACTGGCGGGCCGCGATGCCCCTGACCAGGCGCCACGCGGCAAGGAGGTGCCTTGCGCCGGGGTCGTCCCCGTTGAGGGCGTACAGCCGGTCGACGCGGGGCTTCGCCGCCGCGAAGTCGCCCGCCTCGAGCTCCATCGCCCCCAGGGCGTAAAGCGCCTCGGGGTAGTCCGGCCGCATCGCCAGCGCCCTTTCGAACGCCGCGTGCGCGCCGTCCCTCTGGCCGAGCTCGAGCAGGCAGCTTCCGAGGGCGTACTCGGCCTCGGTCAGCGTCGGGTCCAGGCGCAGCGCCTCGCGCAGCGCGGCCGCCGCCTCCGCGTGGTGTCCGTCGGCGTCGAGCGCCGCGCCCAGGGTCGCCTGGATGTCGGGGCGCTCCGGCCAGCGCTGGACGGCGCGCCGGATGAGACGGGTCGCCTCCCCGGGCTGGTGCTCGGCGCAGAGCAGCCGGGCCAGGAGCACGTGCATCTGCGGCTCGTCCGGGAACTCGCTCACGGCCTTCTCCAGGGTTGCGCGCGCGTCCGCGGGCCGCCCGGTCTTCAGGTAGAAATTGGACAGCAGGTCCCACCCCAGGGGATTCGCCGGCGACTGCGGCGCCAGCGCGACCACGCGCTTAAGCAGCGTCTCCGTCTCGCCGAAGCGGCCCTCGCGGCGCGTCTCCAGCGCATGCACCATGAGCCGAGTCGAGTCGTAGCAGTACTCCGAGAGGGCATCGAGCCACGGGTCCTCCGTGCTCATGTCGAGCTCGCTCGCGGCGGCCAGCCGCCGCTCCCGCGCGGCCCCGCCGGGGTCGCGCGCGGCCAGGAGCTCGGCGGAGAGGTCGTGGAATTCCTTGATGCCGGGGTGCGCGTCCTCCAGCTCCCGCAGGAGGCGCAGCGATGCGCCGCCGCCGCCGTGCTGGGATTCAAAGTAGGCCAGGTCGTACTCGGCCCACATGTTCCCGGGCGCGGCGGCCGCGGCCCGGGCGAAGCAGTCCCTCGCGCGCTCGGCCGACCCGTTGTCCGCCAGCAGCTCCCCCAGCCGGAGCCAGGCGGGGGCGTACGCGGGGTCCAACCCAAGGGCGGCACGAAGGGCCGGCTCGGCCCCCTCCTTGTCGCCAGCGCGCAGGCGAAGGTCCGCCAGGAGGTAGGGCCACCGCGCGTTCCCGGGGTCCAGCCGGCGGAGGGCGGCGACCGTGAGCGGACTGCGGCTCGCCTCCATATTGGCCAGAGGGGTCTTTCCCTCCTTGTCGCGCACGCCCAGGTCCGCGCCGGCACGCACCAGTTCCTCGGC
>CAYNLL010000297.1:0-4641 GCA_964398015.1 uncultured Opitutaceae bacterium
CCACCTCGTGCGGGACGAACCGGACATAGGGGATCACCAGGTTGAACTCGTCCTTTCCCCGCAGGGCGATCACGGTCCCAAGATACGAGCAGACCAGGAACAGCGCGAGGCGGGCGAGGAAGATCATCTCTGGGTCGCCCTCGGCGAAGAGCGGAGAGGTCGCCACCATGTAGGCGATGATCGATCCGACCGCTATGCCGAACGTGAGTGCCGAGAGGCCGCGGAGCGAGAACCCCTTGAGCATGACGTCGACCAACACGACGAGGACACCGATGAAGAAGCCCACGGAGGCCGCTGTCATCCTGTAGGCGTCCCACTCGCGGATCGTGTAGCAGACCAGCCATCCCGCCGCCGTGCACAGCAGGATGAAGAAAATCCGGATCGGGAGCAGCGTCTTGTTCATGGCCTTGGTGCGGCGTCTCTTCCGACGAGCAGGAAGGCGATTATCGGCGCCGCGATGAATGCGGCCATCACCATGATGATGATCGCGCGGTCGCGGCGCGCACGCGCGTCCGTCTTGGCTTCCTCGGGGTTCACGGTATCCATCTCAGAGGCACAGAGGCAACCCGACCGCGCGCAAAAACGCAATCCCACGAACGGCTCGACAGCAGGGTGGGATTTTGCGTCCTTGCGATGACTCCATGCTCAAGCAACTCACCATTCTCGCGCCTGGCCTGATCGGGGGGTCCGTGGCGCGGGCGGCCCACGGTCGAGGGGTCGCCGGGAGGATCGTGGTGTGGGCCAGGCGCCCCGAGACGCGGCTGTCGATCGGCGAGCAGCCTTGGTGCAGCGCCACATGCGAGACGCCCCAGGACGCGGTCAAAGCGGCCGACTTGGTCGTTATCGCCGCGCCGGTGGACCGGATCGTGCCCCTGGTGCGGGAGATCGCTCCCTTTCTGAAGCCGGGGGCGCACGTCTGCGACGTCGGGAGCGTCAAGGGCGAGATCTCTCGCCTCGGGCACGAGGCCCTGGGGGGGCAGGCGCACTTCGTGGGCGCCCATCCCATGGCGGGTTCGGAGAAGACGGGATGGGAGCACGGAAGGGCGGACCTCTTCGAGGGCAGGACATGCTTCGTGACTCCGGTCGCCGGCACCGACGCGGCCGCCGCCGCCGCCGTTGTCCGCTTCTGGAGGGACCTGGGTTCTGAGGTCGTGACCGTGGATCCCGACAAGCACGATGAGATCGTCGCCCACATCAGCCACCTCCCCCAGGTGGTAGCGTCCGCGCTGTGCGCCTTTCTCGCGACCCGCGACCCGGCCTGGAGGAACTTCGCCGGCGCCGGGCTCCGCGACACGACGCGCATTGCGGCCTCCGACCCAAAGCTCTGGAGAACGATCCTCGAGGAGAACCGCGACGAGGTTCTCCGGGCGCTCCGCCATTTCGAGGACGAGCTGCATTCCTTCAAGGCCGCGCTGGCCAACCGCGACTTTGTCGAGGTGGCCGCACGGCTGGAGCGCGGGAGGGAATACCGGGACAAGTTCCGGCCGGCACCGTGACCCCTGATCTTCCCAATCTCCTTGCAGTGAGGCCTTTTACGGAGCCCGTCCGAGGCGGCGTCAGTGTCCCGGGCTCCAAGAGCCTGACCAACCGGGCCCTCCTTCTTTCGGCGCTGTGCGACGGCCCCGTCACGCTGACCGGGGCCCTCTTCAGCGACGACACGCGGGTCATGGCGCAGGCCCTCTCCCAGCTCGGATTCAGCGTCGAGCTCGAGGAGGCCGCCAGGAGGATTCGCGTGGTGGGACGCGCGGGCGAGGTTCCCGCCGGCGAGGCGGACGTCTTCACCGGGCTCGCCGGGACCGCCGCGCGGTTCCTCACGGCCATATGCGCGGCCTCGAGGGCGGGCACCTACAGGATCGACGGCGTGCCCCAGATGCGCAAGAGGCCGATGAAGGGCCTGATCGACGCCCTTCGCGCGCTCGGCGCGGACATCCGGTGCACAGGGGTTGAGGGGCACCTTCCCTTGGAGGTCCACGCGCGCGGCCTTCGCGGCGGCAAGGTTGGCATCGACGCGCGGGAGAGCAGCCAGATGCTCTCGGCGCTCCTCATGGTGGCGCCGTTGGCGGAGACGGGAGTCGTCGCGACCCCGGTCGGCGGGGTCCGCCGGGCTTTCGTCAGGATGACGGCCATGCAGATGGCGCAGTTCGGCGTGGAGGGCGCCGGGGTCGAGGGCGCAGAGGGCTCGATCGAGGTGAAGCCGGCCACCTACCGTTCCCCGGGGGAATGCGCCATCGAGCCGGACGCCACCACGGCAAGCTACTTCGCGGCGCTGCCGCTGGTGGTCGGCGGGTCGCTGGCCCTCGACGGCCTGAAGCCCGCGGGGGCGAGCCTCCAGGGCGACGTCCGGTTCCTGGAGGTCCTGGCCCGGTGCGGGGCCGTCGTCTCGGCCGACCGCGGCGGGATCACGACCTCGTTCGCCCCGTTCGGCAAGCGGCGCGGCGTCGCGTTCGATTTCTCCGAGTTCTCGGACACGTTCCTCACGCTCGCGGCCCTCGCGCCGCTCCTCGACGGCCCGACGTCGATTCGCGGAATCGCCCACACGAGGAAGCAGGAGACGGACCGCGTCGCCGCCATGGCGACGGAGCTCCGGCGCCTGGGCCAGAAGGTCACGGAAACCGACGACTCCCTGGAGATCCAGCCGGCGCCGCTTCGGCGGGGTGTGACTGTGGAAACCCATGGGGACCATAGATTTGCAATGAGCTTTGCCATCCTCGGCTGCCACGACCTCCGGGGCGACGGCAGCCCGTGGCTCGCGATCGCCGACCCGGCATGCTGCGCGAAGACATTCCCGGGCTTCTTCTCGCTCCTGGACGAGGTCCGCCAGAAATCGTCGATGAGCTGACGCCTGATGCCCGAAAGCCCCTTCATCATCGTCGCGATCGACGGCGGCGCGGCGTCGGGAAAGTCGTCCACGTCGCGGATCCTGGGTGAGCGGTTCCACCTCCTGCACTCCGACACGGGGTCCTACTACCGCGCCGTGACGGCCGAGCTGCTCCAAAGGGGCGCGCAGCCTGGCGACCTTGCCTCGGTGAGGGCCGCCCTCGCGCAGCTCAGCCTGGGCACCCGGATCACGGAGGGCTCCGCACGCATCGAGATCTCCGGCCGGGTGCCGGGGGACGAGATCCGGAGCAGGAAGGTGAACGACGCCGTCTCCCATTTTGCCGCCCTGCCGGAGCTGCGGACGGCGCTCCTCCTTTACCAGAGGGGACAGGCCGAGGCCGCGAGGAGGGGCGGCTACCGCGGGCTCGTGATGGAGGGGCGCGACATCGGCTCGGTGATATTCCCCGACGCCGACGTCCGGTTCTTCCTCCACGCGGACCCCGCGGAGCGCGAGCGCCGGCGCGTCCGGGAGGGCCATGACGACAGGGTGGCCGAGCGGGACCGGATCGACTCGTCGAGGAAGACCGCTCCCCTCTCCTGCCCCGAGGGCGCGATCTCGATCGACACGACCCGGCTCACGATCGCCCAGGTCGTGGAGGAGATGGCGGCGGTCATCGCCCCGCGCCTGGCTCCCGCATGAAGGCCCGGCACACCCAGCTCGAAATGGAGCCGATCTACGGCTTCTTCTACGGGCTCTGCCGGCTCGCGCACCAGATGTTCTTCAGGGGCGACGTTTCGGGCCTAGAGAACCTGCCCGAGCACGGCGGCTACATCGTCGCGGCGAACCACGCGAGCCACCTCGACCCCCCGATCGTGGGCCAGTTCCTTCCCCGCCAGGTGGCCTTCTTCGCCCGGAAGACGCTCTGGAAGCCGGGCATCGCCTCCTGGTGGCTGACGGCCGTCGGGACGATACCGGTCGATCGCGACGGCGGGACGAGCCTGGATGCGATCAAGCGCGTGCTCCAGGCGCTCGCGGGCGGGAAGGTCGTGATCGTCTTCCCCGAGGGGACGCGCTCGCCCACGGGAGAGCTTCAGGCACCGAAGCCGGGCGTCGGGCTCCTGGCCTGCAAGGCCCGCGTGCCCGTGGTGCCCGCCAGGGTGTTCGGGTCATTCGAGGCGTTCGGGAAGGACGGGCGGCTCAGGCTGGGATCGCCGGTCTCCGTGGCGTACGGCAGGCCGCTCCAGCCCTCCGACTTCGATCACCCCGAGGAGGGCCGCGAGCGCTACGCGAGGGCCGCCGAGCGCATCATGGCCGCGATCACCGTGATCGAGCAGCCCCGCGTCACGGTCATCTGACCTCGCGCTAGTCGAGCCCGGCGGCCCTGCGGGCCCGTCCCATGACGGCCGACGCCACCGAGCGGGCGCGCGCCGCGCCGTCTCTGAGGACCTGGTCAACGTAGCCGGGGTCCGCGAGCAGCTCGGCCCGCCTCGCCCGGGCGGGCGCAAAGAAGCTCCAGCAGCGCTCGAACAGCGCTTTCTTGAGGTCGCCGTAGCCCAGGCCGCCGGCCCTGAGGCGGGACTCGAACCCGGCCGCCTCGTCCGGCGCCGAGACCAGCTTCAGCAGCTGGATGCAAATGTTGCGCTCGGCGTCGGGCTTCGGCTCCGCCGGCGTCCGGCTGTCCATGACGATCGACATGACCCTCTTGCGGAGCGCCTTCTCGTCGCCGAAGATCTCGAGCGTGTTGCCGTAGCTCTTGCTCATCTTCTGCCCGTCGAGGCCCGGCACGGTCGCCACGTCGCCGCGGATGACCGCCTCGGGCACGA
>CAYNLL010000298.1:0-4627 GCA_964398015.1 uncultured Opitutaceae bacterium
TGCTCGGGGCCCGCGGCTCCAAGCTCCAGCTCGTCCTCAACGCGATCTTCCACCTTGAGGCCTCCCCCGGGAACGTAGCCGCGGCGGACTACCAGTACATCAAGCGCCACCCGGCCGTGAAGCTGGCGATCCCGATCGCGGTCGGCGACAACCTGCGCGGCTACAGGATCGTCGGGACGATCCCCGAGCTGTTCACCGACGTGGAGTACGCCCCTGGGAAGCATTTCGCCCTGGCGTCGGGCGCGCTCTTCAACCCTACCGAGAAGGAGGCTGTCGTCGGGAGCTTCGCCGCCCGCAAGCTCGGGCTCTCTGTCGGTGACACGTTCCACCCGTTCCACGGACTCGTGTATGACGCCAACAACCAGCACCCGGACGTCTTCCGCGTCACCGGCATCCTCGCCCCCTCCAACACCCCCGCGGACAAGGTGGTGTGGATCCCGATCCACGGCCTGCAGACGATGGCTGGCCACGACCCGAGGGCGGCCACAGACGTCAGCGCGGTCCTGGTCCAGCTGCGCTCCCCTTCCGCCGGGTTCATGCTGGACATCATGTACAACAAGCAGGGCAACAGGCTCACGTTCGCCTATCCTATCGGGGCGATCATGGCCGAGCTTTTCCAGAAGATCGGATGGTTCGACAAGGTCCTCGCGCTTGTCGCCTACCTGGTGGCGCTCGTCTCCGCCGCGGGCGTCCTCGTCGCTATCTACAACTCCATGGCCTCGAGGCGCCGGGACATCGCCATCCTGCGCTCCCTCGGCGCGGGCCGGATGTTCCTGTTCGCGGCGATCGTGCTCGAGGCGACCCTGATCGGCGCGATCGGGATGGTCCTGGCCTTCGGCGCCTACGCCGCGATCGTCTCCTCGGTCGCCGTCGTGATCCAGGCCCAGACGGGCGTCCTCATCGAGACCTACGCCTACAGCCCCGTGATGCTCTGGGCTCCCCTGGGCATGGTCGCGCTCTGCGGCCTCTCCGGGCTTCTGCCCGCATGGAAGGCCTACCGCACGGACGTGGCCGAGAACCTTGCGCCGGTGTCGTGAACAGCAAGCGCCCGAGCTCCCCCCGATGACGATCCGAAAGTTTGGCCCCCTTCTCGTGCTCGCGCTGGCGGCGGCCCTGGTCGGCGCGTGCACCAAGGGCCCGGCCGACTCGGGCGCCCCCCACAAGCACGAGCACCATCCCCCGCACGGCGGGACTCCGGTCGTCCTGGGCGACGAGGCCTACCACATCGAGCTCGTCCTCGACGCCCAGGCCGGCGTGCTCCAGGCCTACGTCTTCGACGGCGAGCTGGAGAACTTCATCCGTTGCTCCGCTCCCTCCATGGAGATCGACGCGACGGCCGGCGGCGCCGCGCACACCCTCGTTCTTGCGGCGGTTCCCAACGCGGCCACGGGCGAGACCGTCGGCGACACGTCCCTCTTCCAGGCGCAGGCCGAATGGCTGAAGGGGGCGCGGGAGTTCGACGGCGTGATCCCGAGCGTGAGCGTGCGCGGCTCCACCTTCACGGACGTGAAGTTCAACTTCCCCAGGGGCAACGACACGGACTGACGGACCGCTAGGGTCCCGAGAGGGCGCCGACGATCGTCGCCAGGTTGAGACGGTACATGGAGACATAGTCCTCGGCGCCGCTGCCTGCGGCCCCCAGGCCGTCGGCGTAGAGCGTCCCCCCCAGCCGTGCGCCCGTCTCGCTTATCAGGCTCTCCACCAGCCGGGGATTAGCGCTGCTCTCGACGAAGATCGCGCGGATCCCCCTGGCGCGGATGAGGTCCACCAGGGCCGCGAGGCGCCTCGCGTCGGGCTCGCTCTCGGTCGACAGGCCGTCGATCGGGTGGATCTCGAAGCCGCAGTCGCGCGCGAGGTAGCCGAACGCGTCGTGGGAGGTCACGAGCTGGCGCCTCGCCGGGGGGAGCGCAGCCACCTCCTGCGCCGCCCACGCCCGGAGGTCCAACAGCCTCAGCCGGTAGGCGCCCGCGCGCCGCGAGAAGGCGCCCGCCGACGCCGGCCGCAGGCGGGCCAGCTCGGAGCGCACCAGGTCCGTGGCGAAGATCATGTCGTTGATGCTGTGCCACCAGTGGGGATCCTTCTCCAGGCCGCCGTCGCCCCTCTTCAGCGTGAGCACGACGGGCACAAGGTCTCCCACGGTCACGACGCGGCCCCGCGTGCCGGCGCCCGAGACGATGCGCTCGAGGTAGGGCTCAATGCTCAGGCCCGAGGCCAGGACAAGGTCGGCATCCACCAGCGTCCGGACGTCGGCCGGCGACGGGTTGAACGTGTGGGGGTCGACCCCCGGCCGGACGAGCCCGGTCACCTCAACCTCGTCGCCGCCGACCACGCGGGCCAGCTCCGTGAGGACCGAGCTGAGGGTGGCCACCCGGACCGGCAGGGGCCCCTGCGGCGACCCGAGCGCGGCGCACGCCGAGGAGGCGAACGCGACAAGGGCCGTGATCGCCTTCATCGCGGCGCCTCAGCTCGGGCCGCCCTGGCGCAGCGCACGGATGGCGCCATAGCGCGGGCTGAACAGGGCGGAGAGGACGAAGACGGCGCCGAGGCAGAGAACGATGGCCGCGCCGCTGGCCAGGCCCGCGTGGAAGCTGACGAGGATGCCCACGATGCACCCCGCGAGGGCGATGCCGACCGAGAGCAGCAGCATGGAGACGAAGCGGTCGCACCACAGGTAGGCGCTGACCGCGGGAAGCAGGAAGAGGCCGAGCGCCAGCACGATCCCCATGGTCTGCATGGCCGCCACCAGGTTGAGCACGGTCAGCGTCAGGAAGCCCATGTGCACCAGCCCTCCCCTCCCCCCGGTGGCCCTGTGGAAGACCGGGTCGAACGTCTCGAGGAGGATGCTGCGGAAGAAGACGACGAACGCAGCGGCGGTCACGCCGCTCACCACCATCGCGACGCGCAGGTCGGCCGGGCTCACGCCGAGGATGTTGCCGAAAAGGAAGTCCACGAGGTTCACCCGCGTCGGAAGCTTGCTGATCAGGGCGACCCCCGACGCAAAGAAAAGGATGAACAGCGAGCCGAAGGCCGCATCCTCCTTGACCCGGGTCAGGCGGCTGAGGAGGGCGCTTCCGAGCGCGGTGAGGAGCCCCGCGATCAGGCCCCCGAGGAACAGGGCGATCGTGCTGGTGCCAAAGAGCAGCCACGCCGCGGCGACCCCGGGCAGCAGCGAGTGGGAGAGGGCGTCGCCCATGAGGGCCAGGCGCCGCAGGACGAGCACGCAGCCGAGGAGGCCGCCGCTGACCCCCAGCAGCATCGCCGAGAGGAGGCCGCGGCGCATGAACTCGTAGTGGAACGGCGCCAGCAGCAGGTCGTGGAGAACCGTCATGGCGGCCCCCCCGCGCGAGCCAGGTCGCCGTGCACGCAGTGGCCGCGCCGGTAGGCGCGGTCGACGTTGGCCGGCGAGAGCACCTCCTCGATCGGTCCGCAGGCCACGAGGCCGGTGTCCAGGAGGACGCCCCGGGAGAAGCTGCGCCGCGCGATCTCCAGGTCGTGCACGGCCGCGAGGACCGTCCGTCCCTGAGCCCCCCAGTTGCGCAGGATATGGCCGAGCTCCTCGGCCCCGAAGAGGTCCAGGCCGGCGAACGGCTCGTCCAGCAGGAAGATGTCCCCTCCCTGGGCGACAGCCCTAGCGAGGAACACCCTCTGCTGCTGGCCGCCCGAAAGCCTCCGGATCTGGCGGTCCGCGAGGTCGGCGATGCCGAGCTCCTCCAGGGCGGCGTCGACCCTCTCGCGGTCGCCGCGCCCCATCCGCTGGAAGAGGCCCAGTGAGGGGTAGCGCCCCAGTTCGACGACGCCCCTCACCGTGATCGGGAAATCCCAGTCGACGGCGTGGCGCTGCGGCACGTAGGCCAGGCGCGGCCTCGCATGCTGCGGGTGGGCGTCCCCGATTCGGATCTCGCCGCCCTCCAGCGGACGCCATCCGAGCACGGCCCTGAGCAGCGTGCTCTTACCCGCGCCGTTCCCCCCGAGGACAGCCGTCGAGCTCCCGCAGGGGATCTCAAGGGTGATGTCGCGCAGGGCGGTCAGGCGCCCGTAGCGCACGGTCACCGCGCGGAACAGCAGGATATTCTGGTCGGGGTTCACGGAATAAGCAGTCTAGCAAGGCCGTCAACCCGCCAGGACGCGGCCCCGGGGCTGGACATCCGGCGCGCGTGCCGGGTCATTTTGGGGAGATCCTCTCGGCGGGTTCCTTCGCGTTCGGGCAGGAGTCGACCCAGGCGCCCCTCGGGCTCGCCCACTGCGCGGCATTCGCGATCACCCGCAGCACATTCTCGTCGTGATACGTCGGATACGCTTCGTGCCCGGGACGGAAATAAAATACGCGACCATTTCCTCGTTCCCAACAGCACCCGCTCCGAAACACCTCGCCGCCTTCAAACCACGAAATGAAAACCAGCTTGTCCGGCTCGGGAATGTCGAACCGCTCCCCGTACATTTCCTCGTATGGCAACTCGAAATACTCGCCAATGCCTTCGGTGATCGGATGACCGGGCGCGATGTTCCAAATCCGTTCCTTCTCGTCGGCCTCGCGCCATTTGAGGGAACAATTCGTGCCCATCAGCGCGTGGAAAATCTTCGAGTAATGGCTCGAATGCAGCGCGACCAACCCCATCCCCGACAGCAC
>CAYNLL010000299.1:0-4583 GCA_964398015.1 uncultured Opitutaceae bacterium
GCGTTGCCGAAATTCAGTTGGATCAGCCCGTGGGCCGGCAGCTCCATGTTGGCCTCGTAGGCCTCGCGCTTGAGCTCGGTCAGCACGGGGGCAGGGGCCGGCGGCGGGCTCTGACCCGCGCAGGGTTGTTTCCACATTCGACTCCAGAGAAGGGCGCCATGATGGGTAAAGTCAGGGCGCACACTCTAGTCCCGGCGGGGCGCGACGCGATCCTGTATTGACTGGAGTGCAATGTGAAACGAGGGTCGGCGCCGAGACGCTCGGTTTTTAACGTTCGGCCAACCCCTGCCCGATGACCCCACTCCTCCCCCTTGCCATGGCTTCCACGTCCACCCTCACCGGTGTCGACTGGCTGGCCATCGGGCTCTATTTCGCGCTGCTCCTCGGCGTCGCCTCGTGGGTCGTGCGCAAGGGGAAGGACACGGCGACGGACTACTTCCTGGCCGGGCGAAACCTGGGGTGGTGGATCATAGGGGCCTCGATCTTCGCGTCGAACATCGGCTCGGAGCACATCGTCGGCCTGGCGGGGTCCGGGGCGACGGATGGCGTGGCCCTGGCGCACTACGAGCTCCACGCCTGGTGCCTTCTCGTGCTCGCCTGGGTGTTCGTGCCGTTCTACTCCCGCGCGCTCGTCTTCACGATGCCGGAGTTCCTGGAGAGGCGCTTCAGCCCGGCGTCGAGGTACGTCCTTTCGGTGGTCTCGATCATCACGTTCATCGTCTCGAAGATCGCGGTGGGCATATTCGCCGGGGGTGTCGTGTTCGCGACGCTCCTGCCGGAGATCCACATGACGGTCGGCGGCATCGCGATCAACAGCTTCTGGATCGGGTCGGTCTCGGTCATCGTCCTCACAGGGCTCTACACCGTGCTCGGCGGCATGAGGGCGGTCGCCTACAACGACGCGGTCCAGGTCCTGGTGCTGATCAGCGGGTCCGCCCTGCTGACCTTCTACGGCCTGCACATCCTCGGAGGCTGGTCCGAGCTCCGCCGCTACTGCGGCCCTGAGATGCTCAACCTCTGGCGGCCGATCACCCCGCCGGGCGTGACGTCGACATGGAGCCCGGTGTTGGAGACCACCGCTTCCGGGGCGATCGTGAGGCAGGCGTGGTATTTCAACGGAAACTTTCCGTGGCCGGGCATGCTGATCTGCGCCCCCATCATCGGGCTCTGGTACTGGTGCACGGACCAGTACATCGTGCAGCGCGCCCTGGGCGCCCCCGACCAGAGGACGGCGCGGCGCGGGAGCATCTTCGCCGCGTTCCTGAAGCTCTTTCCCGTCTACCTCTTCATCATCCCGGGCTTGATCTGCTTCGCCCTGGCAAAGAGCGGGAAGATAGCGGAGCTGGCCTCCCTGGTCGGCGCCGACGGCAAGCCCGTGCCCGCGGAGGCGCAGGCGGCCTTCCCGCTCATGGTGAAGTACCTGCTCCCCCCGGGCCTGCGGGGGATCGTCGTCGCGGGCCTCCTCTCCGCGCTCATGGGCTCGCTGGCCGGCGTCTTCAACGCGTGCTCGACGCTCTTCACGGTCGACCTTTACCAGAAATTCCGGCCGCTGGCCTCCCAGCACGAGCTCGTCCGCATGGGGAGGATAGCGACGGCCGTGATGGTCCTCATCGCGCTCGTCTGGATCCCCGTCATCCAGGGGGCTCACGGCCTGTACAACTACCTCCAGACCGTCCAGGGCTACCTCGCCCCGCCGATCTTCGTCGTTTTCTTCTTCGGCGTCTTCTGGAAGCGGCTCAACGCGAAGGGATGCCTTTGGGCCATGGTGGTCGGCTTCGTGGTCGGGGGGTTCCGCATGCTCGTCGACACTCCGGTGACAATGAAGCTGGCCGGGTTTGAGCAGGGCTACAGGCAGGGCTCGTTCCTATGGATCGTCAACAACATCAACTTCCAGTATTTCAGCGTGCTTATCACGCTCATCTCGGCGGTCGTCATGGTCGTGACGAGCTATGCGACCAGCGTCCCGGACTACGTGCGCATCAGAAACCTCACGTTTGCGACGACCTCGGACGAGGACCGCGCGGACACCCGCGCGAGCTGGGGCAAACGGGAGGTGCTCGCCTCCGCGTTCATCCTGGCCTGCATTCTGGGAGCCTACATCTACTTCTCGGGCTGACGGCCCGGCAGGCCGGGCGGCACGCACTGACACCATCCCCATGAACGCTAGACTCACCGCATGCCTGAGCCCCGTGATCCTGGCCGCCGCCTTCGCAGGCACCACGGTCCTTGCCGCAGCCGAGGGGGGCGTCGAGAGGCTGCCGTTCGGACGTGTGGACGGGCGTGCGGTCGATCTCTACGTCCTCACAAGCCCCAACGGCTCGGTGGCCAAGGTGATGACCTACGGGGCGACGCTGACGGAGCTGGATGTGCCCGACCGGAGCGGAAGGATGGGTGACGTTGTCCTGGGCTTCGACTCGATCGACGGCTACCTGGCCAAGGAGCCCTACTTCGGAGCGACGGTCGGAAGGGTGGGCAACCGGATTGCGAGGGGACGTTTCGTGCTGGATGGAAGGGACTACCGCCTGGCGACCAACGACGGCCCGAACCACCTGCACGGGGGGATCAAGGGCTTCGACAAGGTCGTCTGGGATGCCGAGGTCGTGACGGACGGCCACGGTCCCGCGGTCAAGTTCAGCTACGTGAGCGCGGACGGCGAAGAGGGCTACCCGGGAACCTGCCGCGTCTCCGTGGTCTACCAGCTCAGGGAATCCACAGTCCGCCTGAGCTACGAGGTGACGACCGACAAGGACACGCCGGTCAACGTGACCAACCACAGCTACTTCAATCTCTCAGGGCCCGAGAGCGGGGACATCCTCGGCGACGAGCTCACGCTCTTCGCGGACAGGTATACGCCGGTCGATGCGACGCTCATCCCGACGGGCGAGCTCCGGGGCGTCGAGGGGACGCCGATGGACTTCAGGTCTGCGGCGGCCATCGGCGCCCGCATCAGGGAGGTGGGCGGAAAGCCGGTTGGCTATGACCACAACTTCGTCCTCAACCCGGCGCCGTCGGGCGCTCCCGTGGACGCCGACTTCCCGGCGACGGCAGCCAGGTTCCACGTGGCGACGGTCCACGATCCGAGGTCGGGCAGGGTGCTCGACGTCTGGACCACGGAGCCCGGCGTGCAGTTTTACACGAGCAACTTCCTCGACGGGACAATCACCGGGAAGAAGGGGGTCGTCTACCGCCAGTACCAGGCCTTCGCGCTGGAGACGCAGCATTTTCCCGACTCGGTGAACCATCCCAACTTCCCGTCCTATGTCCTGAAGGCGGGCGACACCTACCGGTCGATCACCGTATACCGCTTCACGGCCAGATAGCCCGCAGCCGGCGCCGCGCCGGTCCAATCCCCCCCAATTATGAAGAGACGCTACCCTTTATTCTCGCTGCTCATCATTGCCCTCCTTGCGGGCCTCTCCGCCAGGGACTGCGCCGCCTCCGACTCCGGGCCCAGGGAGAGGCTTCTGATCGACGCCGGCTGGAAGTTCCGCCTCGGCGACGACTTGGGGGACGGACTCAACCTGGCAAAGTCCGGGGCGGACTTCGGTCCGGCGAGCGTCGCCTACAGCGACGCGAGCTGGCGCACGGTCGACCTTCCTCATGACTGGGCCATCGAGCTCCCGTTCGACCCTAAGGCGGACGCGGCGCACGGGTTCAGGCCCGTGGGTGAGGGGTTCCGCCAGAACAGCATCGGCTGGTACCGCCGGACCCTGGACCTGGGTAAGGAGGATGCGGGCAAGCGCCTCTGGCTGGAGTTCGGGGGCGTCTACCGCGACTGCACCGTCTTCGTCAACGGGTGGTTCGTCGGGCACCACGAGAGCGGCTACAGCAGCTTCCGCTACGACATCACCGACGTCGCCAACTGCGGCGGCAGGAACATCGTCTCCGTCAAGGTGGACGCCACCCATTTCGAGGGGTGGTTCTACGAGGGGGCCGGAATCTACCGGCACGCGTGGCTCGTTAAGACCGCGCCGCTCGCCGTCGCCCCTGACGGCGTCTTCGTCCACAGCCGCTTCAAGGACAACGTCCCAAGCGAGACCGCGGAGATCGACCTGCAGGCGAGTCTGCTCAACTCGGGCGCAGGCGACGCCGACGCATCGGTCAGCTGGGAGATCACCGCTCCCGGCGGCGGCACGGTCGCAAGCGCCTCAGGATCCGGCCACGTTGGCGCCCGCGCGACGTCCGAGGTTGGGCAATCGGTCATCCTGCGCGGGCCGCGCCTCTGGTCGCCCGAAAGCCCCGAGCTCTACAGGCTCGTCACCACGGTCTCGAGCGGCGGGGTCGTCGTCGACCGCGTCGAGACACCCTTTGGCATCCGCACGGTCGGCTTCGACGCCGACCGGGGATTCATCCTGAACGGCCGGCCCTACACGCTGAAGGGAACGTCCAACCACCAGGATCACGCGGGGGTGGGGTCCGCCCTTCCCGACGCGCTCCAGGCCTTCCGCGTCGCGCGGCTGAAGGAGATGGGGTGCAACGCGTACCGCACGTCGCACAACCCGCCCACCCCGGAGTTCCTGGACGCCTGCGACCGCCTGGGCCTGCTGGTGATTGACGAAAACAGGCTGCTCGGGAGCGACCGG
>CAYNLL010000300.1:0-4574 GCA_964398015.1 uncultured Opitutaceae bacterium
TCGTCGTGGCAGGTGAGGCACAGAGCCTTTCCGGGCTCCACCAGCAGCTTCTTGTTGGGTGACTGATGCGGGGAATGGCACGCGGTACAATCGGCGCTGTCGGCCGGTTGGTGTGTCACCTTCATCCCCGTCAGGAAATCCTTGTGACATTTGAAGCACAGCTGCCGGAGCGGCAGCTTCGCGGCTGTGGAGATCGTGGAGCGGGCATGGCATTCTCCGCATTTGTTCTGCGCGAAAGGGGGGTGGATGACATTGGGCTCCTGGCGCGGAGCCTTCGGCGTGGCGGCCTTCGCGGGGCCGGCGTGGGTAACCCGCGGTCCCGACAGCGGATGGGTGGGGCCCATCGGAGGCACTCCGTCGAAGAAGAAGGTCAGCCACTTGTGCTCCGAGGCGGACTGGCATCCGCTGATCAGCAGGCTTGCGCCAAAGACAACCGCCACCGCAAGCGCAACGGTGTGGCGGCGTCTCATTTCAGCAATCTCCTCTTCCTGCGGAGGCCGCGGATGCGATGCGCCTATTTCTGGTGCCCGAATCCATAAATACTCACCATGTGTGAACCAATCTGATTGATGACAATGACGAGGTACTCCACCTTGAAGAAGGGAGCGACGCAGGATTGGAAATAGGCTGTATCGTCGTAATCCACCATCACCTTGGCCGGCAGGCTTTGTGCCTGGGTGGATCCCGCCGTCTCGCCAAACCACGTCAGCAATCGTCCCTGATCGTTGAAGATCTGCACCACCTGAGACATGGCATCTACCGCGTAAAGGCGGCATTCGCGGTCCACCGCGATGCCTTTCACCCGCGCAAAGTGGCCTAGGCTGTCGCCCAATCCACCCACCGAGCGCACGTAGCTCCCGCTGGCGGCGTCATAGACTTGTACCCTGAATCCCCCGGTATCCGAGACATAGAGCCTCCCCTTCGAATCGAGCGCCAAGTTGGTCGGCGAGTATAGCTTGCGCGCCAGATCCTTGGCATCCGGGTCACGCGGGATGTTAAAGAGCGGGCGCAGGGTCGCCTTGTCATAGACGTGCACATTGTGGTTCTGGATGTCAGCGACATAGACCCGGTCCTGGCTGGTAGCGACGTCCCTGGGCTTCATTTCCCCTATCTTCCCGATGGCCGTGACATAGTTCTCATCCTTGTCGAAGATCACCACCTGATCGCGCCCGGAATCGGCGACGTAGAAGTTGCCGGCGGCGTCAATGGCGATGTTCACCGGGGCCCTCAGCAGTCCTTGCCCCTGGGCGACAAATGCGGTCATGGACCGGTTCTTCAGGTCCGCCACCAGCACCGCGCCGTAGTCTGTGTCGCAGATGTAAAGCTTGTGGTCGCGAACCGCGACGCCATAGGGCTTGCTGATCTGCTTGTCGGGTGGCTTCTGGCCCGTCAGGTACGACATGAAGCTGCGGGAGGTGTTCTTGCCCATCTCCTTTTCCGAGCTGAAGGCCGTCAAGAACTGCAAGTGCGGCTCATCCGGCGGCGGCGGGAAGAACTCATAGGCATCGTTGGCCGGCTTGGCCGACGCCCTCCCACCGATGGCGAGGAAAAGGACCAGCGCCAATCCATTCATTCTCAGGGCTCCCCGGCCATGAAGGAGTTTCATATGATTGATTGGTTTCGTGTGCTTTGGTTCTCCGGGCCGCCTCCTTTGAGGCCACCGCGGTTTCAAACGAATCATGCCAAGAAGCGTCAACGCCGACCAATCATAATTTGTCGAGTAATAGCCTCCTGTTGCAAAACGCGCTTATTTTTCCCATTCGCAGCCGTTTGCGGCAGGATGCAGGGCGCCTCCAGGGGTCTTGCGCGGGCAGACTCAAGCAGGCTTTCGGCCGCGCCCATGGGTATGCGCTCCGCCTCAGGCGGGTTAGGGTGCAGCGCGCTCTCGTCCCCGCAGGAATGAGATACCCCGAGGGCGCAAAAAAAGAGACCCTGGCTACACCAGGGTCTCTTGTCCGATATCGCTATTGTGAAACGAAGCTATCTGGGTTGCGTCCCCATCACTGCTGATGGCAAGTCTGGCACAGGGCGGAGTTGTTCACGTCCACGATCAGATTGTGGGTGGCCGTGGCCGAGGCGCCGATCACGGCATGGATGTCATGGCACGAGGCGCACTCCACCGTCTTGTTCGGACCCTTCAGCATCTGTGCAAAGACCGTGCCGGCGGCCGGCAACGGCTGCAGGGTGGGGTCGGCCGCCAAGGCCGCGACGTAGCTGACCCCGACCGGATGCATGTGGGTCAGGTCGCTGCGGCCGGAATAGGGTCCCGGTCCAGAGACGCCGGTCCAGGGTCCCGTCGTCCCCGATGCCGTCACGACGGCCCATGTCGGCACGTAATAGCCCGCGGTGGTTGAGGTGCTTACGGCGTTGGCCGAGGGGTAGGCTGCGCTGTATGACTGATTGACCGCCATTGAGCCGTCATGGCAGCTCAGGCAGGCTACGGTCGAGCCAAGCGTGGCCGTGAGGCCGAGGGCATTGAACGTCGCGCTGTTGCCTTGGCTATAGGTCACGTAGCTTGAGTTCAATGAAGGATGGTGGTTCCACAGTGGCGCGCCCGCGCCTGTGACGCCGCTGGCATCAGGAGCACCGTGCGGAATGTGGCAGATCTGGCAGGCGTTGACGTAGGTTCCACCCCCACCAGCCGAATACGTCGCATAGCCGGCGCCGCCCGTGAGGGTAAAGTCATGGGATCCGCCGAGGATGCCCGTCGCCTTGGCGACCGAGGGCAGGAGGGCCATCGAGGATCCAAGGGCGAGGATCGTAATTATTCTTTTCATGGGTATTATTCGTTTCACGCGATGTGTGTTGTGCCGTTTCAATGTCTGGTTGAAGCAACTCTTATCAATCTAAGCCAGAGTACGGCACCGGATAAAAACCGACTCCGCATATTTTAAGATAGGGTGCGCATGAATTGTACTTCGTGAGGGCGGACCTTGCCCGCGTCTTCAGATCTGTGCATGGCCTCAGTGAAAGCGTGGAGGCGGAGTCCCGCATGAGACCAAGAGATGTACAGCATTAGAGAATCTTATCGCAGCCGGTAATCCAATCGGTCCCAAATGGGATGATCACCCGCGCCGGGACCCTCGACAAAAATCCCCCTGCGATGGCCGCTAAGGCCGCCCTCAACTGCCAGCAGGCAAACAGCTTTCGGCCGATCGCATGCAGCCCTGATCGGCGAACAAGGCTTCCCAAGTCCCGTTGGTTATCTCCACCAATCCCACCAGGGCGGGGCGCCTATTTCTTCAGGCCGCGAACCCAGGCGATCAAGTCATGAAGTTCGGCGTCGGACAGGCCCTCCGTCGGCTTCATGCGTGTGGCGCCGGCCTCGTCCTTGAGGCCCTCCTTCAGCGCCTTGAACGCCTGGTCGTCGGAGAACCCGGACTGGACCTTCTCATCAGACAGATTCTTGATGAGCAATTTTCTGCCCATCTTTGTGTCGCCCTTTCCATCCTCACCGTGGCACTTGATGCATTTATTTGTCCAGTTGGTCTTCGCGTCGTCAGCGCGAAGGGCTAGGGGTGAGCTGCAGACAAGCACGACTACGATTGCCAGGGTTTTCATCGGGTATTTTTGTTGGGTTTGGGGTGAGCAGACGCCTTAGGGCCGAATTGCCTGCAGCGGTCGAATGCGATCGTGGACGTTCTTGGAGAAATGATCTACTCGTAGGTTGGCCAAGGGTCCGCATATTTTGCCAGCGAGAGTGCCACGGCCGTCGGCGGATGCCGTCGCGCTGGAAGGGCGACTACCCGCTTTCACGGGCAACGAGGAAGCTCAATGGATCGAGCACGTCGGGCCCTCAGCCTGAATGTTTTCGGGAGCAGGTCGCGCACCTCAGCAGCTGACGGCGTGTTTGAGGCAATGCTGCACCCATTCGCTACGGGCCCGGCGTGTGCCCGTTGTTTGCCGATTGGCAATGTCTCAATTCCGCATCCAGAGCGATGGGAGAGAGGGGGCGGTGTCACATCCCATATAGAAACGGACCGCAGTCATGCGGCAAGCCGACGCCGACCCGAAGAAAAAGGCCCGTCATTCAAATCTGGTCCGGCAAACCTGCGTCATGGAAATTTGCGGGCAAGCTCTATCAACGGGCCGGGATCCAGACCGAACCAAACGATAAGGCCGGCCGCCACGAGGAGCGCGATCGCGCTAAGGAACGGCACCTCGATCTGGCGCGCTCCCTCGGACGGGGCAGCGATCAGCGCCTGCTTGAGGACAATCAAATAATAATACAACGCCACGGCGCTCATCGCGATGGCCAAGATGGCCAGCCAGCCGGCAGAGCCTGAGAGCCCGCCGATTTGCAGCGCCGCTGAAAATACGGCGAATTTTCCAATGAATCCCGCGAGCGGTGGGATCCCCGCGAGCGAAAGCATGAAGACGGCGAGGCAACCGGCCAGCAGGGGTGACCGCCGGTAAAGCCCCGCAAGGTCCGTGATCAGGTCGCAGCGCCCGGCCCGCTCGACGACGGCGATCACGCCGAAGGCTCCGACGGTGGCCAGCCCGTAGGTCGATGCGTAGTAGAACACCGGCGCGGGGCCGGAGCGGCCCGCGGCCATGACGCCGAGGAGGAGGGC
>CAYNLL010000301.1:0-4565 GCA_964398015.1 uncultured Opitutaceae bacterium
AGCCTAGGGGCAACCCGGTTCAACTGGAGGCGATAGCCCCCGGCCGTGTCACATATGGTAGGTGATGGTCCGCGTTCCGGCGACGCCGTTGACCGTGATCGTGACCGCCTGGGTGAAGTTCTGGGGGTACACCTCGCTCGCGATCGTGTTGAGCGCCTTGATGTACGCCGTCGAACCCACGAGATCACCCAGACTCACGGTGGACACGCCTGACTCCAGGAAGTACTGGTCCGCCGCAGACGAGAGCTGACGGGCGTTGTTGAGTACCGCCTTGTCCTGCGACGCATTGGTGACGCGCTGGAAAGCCGGTATCGCCATCGTCGCCAGCAGGCCGATGATCACGACGACAATCATTATTTCAACGAGGGTGAAGCCCCGGTAAGCGGCTCGGTATGATGAATGCATTATATGGCCGCGCTTGTTGGCCATAGGGAATATGTCAGCGGTCGCAGGAAAAGGCACGCAGACAGCATCATTTGATGCAAAACATTGGCAAAAAATTGTAAAAAAATGAACAATTTTCTGGGGGTAAGTAAGGTAGCGCCTTACTGTTGCACAGAAGTGCACAAAATGTCCAGCCGACAGTCGCAAATCGACAGATATATAAATAATTATTCAATAACAAGTTTTGAAAACAATTGATCAAGGACGGCGTCCGTGGACACCTTGATTTTCTGTCCTGGGGATTGTAAAATATTTGGTAAAACTTTTTGGGACTGCGCGGCATAAAGGGCCGCCCGGACCTTGGAATCCTTCAAAAACACCTCCGTTGCCTCCGCCAGGGAGCCATTCCCCGCTATCGCCCGGGGATCCCCTGGCAACCCCGTAAACCGCCCGATCAGGGCGTCGCCGACCCTCAGTGTCCAGGCGTCGCGGTCGGCAAAGTAAAGGGCGAGGACGGTCCGGTCGCCCAGTGAGAGCCCGCGAGCGAGGGCTTCGGCAAACGCCTGGGGCCCGGGGGCGCCGGCCCCGGCGACAAACGACGGGTACACCCGGGCGTAGATGCCGAGTCCCGTCGCCCTCTCCACGTTCCCGAGCTTGAAGTTGAAGTTGCGCGCGCGCGGCGGATCCTGGGGGAGCAGCTTCGCGGGATCGTCGAAATGCGCGCCCGGGCCCGGCTCCTTTTCAAGGGCATACCGCCGGGCCTTCGCCGATAGGGCCGCGAACGCGGCGTCGTCGGCCCGGAAGGCCGCCGCGGCCGCGCCGACGCGCAGGATGCGCACGCGCATCACGTCGCCCTGGACGACCCTGGGCAGGACGTCCGCTCCTCCGACCGTGCGCCCGAACACGGAGTGCAGGAATTCGAGGCGCTCGACGGGCGCGAGCGTGATGAAGAACTGCGAGCCGTTGGTGTCCGGCCCGTCGTTGGCCATCGCCAGCACCCCAGCCGCGTCGAAGCGCAGGCCGGGCGCGAACTCGTCGGGGAACGCGTACCCGGGACCGCCCTCTCCCGTCCCGAGGGGATCGCCGCCCTGGATGACAAAGTTGGGGACGACCCGGTGGAACTTCAGGCCGTCGAAGAAGGGCTTCCGCGGGGCCGGCCCGAGCGTGCCCTCGGCGAGCCCCACGAAGCTCGCGACGGTGAGCGGGGCCCTCTCGAACTCAAGCGCGCAGGTGATGACCCCCCTCGGCGTGCTGATCTCGGCGTAGAGGCCGTCGGGCAGCCCTCGATCCTGCGCCGCCGCCGCGAGCGGCAGCAGGAGCAACGCCCCGAAGCGCCTCAGCTGAGGAATGAGCAGATGTATTGGCAAAGGCCTTGGTCCACCTCGATCAGAAACCCGCTCTTTCCCGGCACCTCGAACTTCGAGCCCGCGGCGACGATGCGCGGGGCGGACTGCCCGTCGATCGTCACGCGGCACGTCCCGTCGACGATCTCCATGAGCTCGGGCGCCCCCGTGTTGAAGTGGAAGGAGCCCGGGCGGATGAGCCCGAGCGTCAGCTTCGATCCGTCCGGCGCCAGGATCGTGTGGCTCACCACGTCCCCTCCGAAGTACACGTTGGCCTTGGTCACAACGGAAACGCGGTCGAACTGTGTGGCAATGGGGCTCATGCGGGAACCCGAGCATCTAGGGAGCGCAGCCGCCCGCGGCAACCCTCTATTTGGGGGGCGCAGTGGCCCCGGCCCTTCAGGGAATCTTGAGGGTGCTTCCGACAACGAGGCTCTTCTCGTTCTTCAGCGTGTCGCGGTTCGCGTTGAGGATGTCCTCCCAGCGCGCGGACGTCCCGTAGAACTTGCGCGAAATCCGGGTGAGGGTGTCCCCGTCGACGACGACGTAGGTCTTCGGCGCCGGGGCGGGCGCGGGCGCCGCCGCGGCGGGGGCGGCGGGCTCGAGCGCGGCCGCTCCTGGGCGCTGCGGCACCGGGCTGGAGGAGCCCGGCCCGGGCGACTGGAGGCTCAGGCGCGTGCGAAGCTGGCCGTTCTCCAGGGCGAGGCGGCTGATCTCATCCTGGGCGTGCCTGACTTCCTGCTGGAGGGGCTCGATCTGCGAGGTCGCCGCGGCCTGCACCTGGAGGGACGCGATCGACGAGCGCGCGATGTCGAGCTGCTGGCTGAGGGCGGCGTTCTGGGAGGTGAGCTTGTCGACGGAGGCCTTCAGGTCCGTGTTCTCGTCCTGCACGACCGAGAAGCTGCGAAGGGCCGTCGCCAGCTTGTCCTGGGTGTCCGCGAGCTGGGAGGAGGAGTCGGAGGACGCGTCCGCCTTCGGCGCGGCCTTCGCCGCGTCCAGCTGCTTCTGGAGGTCGGCCGCCTGGTCGGTGGTCTTGGAGGAGGCCGCCTGCGCCGCCGCAAGGTCCGCCTTGAGCTTCTCGGACTCCTTCCATGACGCCGCGAGCTCGTCCGAGAGCTGCTTGTTGTCGGCGCGCAGGGTCGCGACGTCGTCGGGGCCCGGCGCCGGAGCCGTCGGCTGGGCGTCGGCCCGCAGGCGGCCGGCCAGGGCGAGGGCTATCGGGAAGAGGCCGAATCGAAGGGTCCGGTTCATGATCTCGTTGGTCCAGAGCATAAAAACGCCTTTCAACCGGGACACAACCCACAATTCCTGCCGGCCGCGGCCGCCGCGCGCGTCACGGCTTCAGGGGCTGGGGCAGGGCCCAGTGGCGGGCGGTCCCCACGGCCCGCGACCAGCCCGCGCGCATGCCGTTGAGCGCCGCGCGCGTGCCCTTGGGGCGGAACGTCCGGTCCCTGCCGGCCAGGCCCGCGACCTCGCCGAGGTCCTTCCACAGGCCGACCGCCAGGCCCGCGAGCGCCGCCGCCCCGAGCGCGGTCGTCTCCGTCACGCGCGGCCGCACGACCGCGGCGCGGATGAGCTCGCTCTGGAACTGCATGAGCGCGTCGTTCACCGAGGCGCCGCCGTCGACCCTGAGCTCCCGGATCCTGGTGCCGGAGTCGGCCTCCATGGCGCCGATCAGGTCGGCCGTCTGGAAGGCGATGCTCTCGAGCGCCGCGCGCGCCAGGTGGGCCGCCGTCGTGCCGCGCGTCACCCCGACGATCGCGCCGCGCGCCGCCGGGTCCCAGTGGGGCGCCCCCAGGCCGGCGAACGCCGGGACGATGGACACCCCGCCGTTGTCCGGGACGCGCGCGGCCAGCGCCTCCACGTCGCAGGAGCGCGCAATCAGCCCCAGGCCGTCGCGCAGCCACTGCACGACCGCCCCGCCGATGAAGACGCTGCCCTCCAGGGCGTACTCGGTCCTCCCGCCGATCCTCCACGCGATCGTGGCCAGGAGGCGGTTGCGCGAGTGCACGGGGCGGGTCCCCGTGTTCATGAGCATGAAGCAGCCGGTGCCGTAGGTGTTCTTCGCCATGCCGGGCCTGAAGCAGCCCTGGCCGAAGAGCGCCGCCTGCTGGTCCCCGGCGATCCCCGCGACCGGGACGCCCCTGAGGGCCGGGATCGCTTCGATCTCCCCGAAGATCCCGCTGCTCGGGCGTATCTCGGGCAGCACCTCCGGAGGGATCCGCAGCGCGCGCAAGAGGTCGTCCTGCCACGCACCCTCGGCGAGGGAGGCGAGGAGCGTGCGGGAGGCGTTCGAGGGGTCCGTCGCGTGCACGCGCCCGCCCGTCAGCTTCCACAGGAGCCAGGTGTCGACGGTCCCGAAGGCGAGCTCGCCCCGGGCGGCGCGCCTGCGGGCGCCCGGGATGTGGTCCAGGAGCCAGGCGAGCTTGGTGCCCGAGAAGTACGGGTCGAGCAGGAGGCCCGTGGACGCCCTGAAGAGGGGCCCGAGCCCGCGGCGCTCGAGCGCCGCGCAGGCGGGCCCGGTGCGCCGGTCCTGCCAGACGATGGCCCGGTGCAGCGGTCGCCCGGTGGAGCGCTCCCAGAGCAGGGTGGTCTCCCGCTGGTTCGCGATGCCGACGGCGGCGACGTCGCCACGGCCCGCCCGGGCCCTGCGCAGCGCCGCCAGGGCGACCCGCCGGGTCGTTTCCCAGATGTCCGCCGGGTCGTGCTCGACCCAGCCCGGCCGCGGGAAGTGCTGCCGGAACTCCTCCTGGGCGGAGGCCACGGCGCGGCCGCGCCGGTCAAAGAGGATCGCGCGGGAGGAGGTCGTGCCCTGGTCGAGGGCGAGGACGCACTGGG
>CAYNLL010000302.1:0-4543 GCA_964398015.1 uncultured Opitutaceae bacterium
ACAAGGCCCAGGCGGACATGGGCGACCTGGGCGTGAAGATCGCGGAGCGCCAGTATGCGGACGCCTACAGGCAGCTCGCGGTGCTGATCCGCCAGCAGTACCTGGCGCTGATCTACAAGAATGTGGCCCTGCGCAACTCGCGCTTTGACCTGAAGCTGGCGCAGGAGCAGCTGGCCGCCGAGCAGGCCAAGTTTGACTCCGGAGCGTCGTCGCTGGGCCAGCTGGGGAGCTATAAGATGCAGGTGGAGCAGGCGGCGCTCAACACGGACCGCTCAGCCGAGGATTTCGAATATGCGAAACAGGTGTTCATCCGGCTGGTCGGCGTGGACAGCCTCGCCGATGAGTCGATCCCGCTCGTGCTGCCCCATCCGGATTATGCGAAGGAAAAGGCCGACGCGATCCTCGCGGGTTTTGTGGGGGACGGGGTCGAGAGCACGTTCCAGGCCCAGGTCTACGACCTGATCGTCAAGCAACAGGACCTGGGCTATGACATCGCCAAGGTCCGGCTGCTGCCCAAGGTGAGCGCCTCCGCCAGCTACGCGTATTCCAACTACACGTCGGTCTCCACAAGCAGCATCAGCCAGATCGGGGTCACCTCGGAGGCCTTCAGCCTGGCGGCAAACTGGACGATCTTTGACGGATTTGGGACCAAGGCCGCCAAGCTGGCGGCGCTCGAGAACAAGAGGCTCTACGAGAGGATAAAGAGGACCTACGTCGACTCGACGATCGACACGATCACCTACATGTGCCACCAGATCGACCTCTCGGCGCGGTCGCTGTCGCTTGCCGAGACCCATTACGCGCTCATCGACGCGGAGGTGAAGCGCCTGAACAAGGACCAGGGTATGGGGTACACGTCTCAGGCGACCATAGACGCGGGGATCCAGACGATGTACGCGACCGAGGCGCAGATGGTGGCCGCCCGGATGGATTTCTTCAACGGGTGGTGCGGCTTCATTTCTCTGGCAGGCATCGATCCTGTGCTCTCCAATATCTCTCCCCGATATGTCCGTTAAAACCAGGCGGATCCCCTTATGGATCAAATTCTTGCTATTTGTCGGTGTTCCCGTGGCGATCGCCATCGGCGCCGTCCAGTACCTGATGCCGGTGGCCAAGGTTGAAACCGTCGAAAGCGGCCCGGCCAAGGACGCAAAGCCGGGAAGCGTCACGGTCAAGGAGGAGTACAACATGCAGATGAAGAGCGCCATCGCGGGGCGCGTGCTCAAGGACGGCTTCAAGCTGACGCCGGGGCTCCACGTCAAGGAGGGCGACCTCCTGGTCCACCTGGACACGGGCGACGTCGAGATCCTGATCGACCAGGCCAAGGCGGAGTACGAATCGGCAAAGCAGCGCATCGCCGTGGGCTCGGCAGCGACCTTCAACCTGGAATCGGCCCAGGCGGACTTCAACAACGTGGAGCACCTCTTCAAGCTGGGCCAGATATCCGAGAACGACTACCAGAAGTCGCGGCGCGCGGTGGAGACGATCAAGCAGCAGCTGGCCCTGGAGAAGGTGCTCAACGAGGAGAACCTGCAGAATGACCTGAATAACCTGCGCACGCTCGAGCGCCAGAAGGAGAAGATGACGATCACCGCCCCGTTCGAAGGGCTTGTCTCCGTCGTCTACGCGCACCCCGGCGACCTCATCGACTCCGGGTCGCCGATCGTGGGGGTCATCACGACGAACCGGCTCGTGGAGGCGAAGATCAGCGAGGAGGATTTTGCGAACATCAGGGTGGGCCAGGCGGCCACGGTCATCTTCATCCCCTACGGGGAGTTCATCTACCACGCGACCGTCTCGAAGATCCTGCCGACGGCGGACCCCGAGACGCAGCGCCACCTGGTCGACCTCGAGGTCAAGGACATCGAGCCCGAGAAGCTGATCCCGGGCATCACCGGGGAGGTCGCGATCACCGTGGGCGAGCGCCAGGCGAAGGCGATCGTCCCGCGCCGGGCCCTCCTCAACGAGAACGTGTATGTCGTCAAGGACGGCAAGGTGGAGCTGAGAAAGGTCACCAAGGGCTATGTCTGGCTCACCGGGGCGGAGATCCTCACCGGTCTCGAGGCGGGCGAGCAGGTCATCGTCGAGGACCTCGACAGCTTCCACGACGGCGAGCGCGTCCGTGTCGAGGAGCTTCCCTTCGACGCGATCGGCAAGAAGAAATAGCCGTCCGGATGTCCCAGAACTTCCGTATCGCGCTCCGCTTCCTGACGGCGAAAAAGCGGGCCATGCTGATGAGCCTGTCCTGCATCGTGCTGGGCGTGGGCCTGTTCATCGTGACCCAGGCCGCGACGAGCGGCTTCGAGGGCTTCTTCATCAGGACCATCCTGGGCACGAATGGCGCCATCATGATCCAGGACAAGCTCCAGGCGACCATGCGCAGCCTCGAGGCGGGGACCTACAACTCGGGCATAGCGATCCGCCAGAAGGAGGGCCAGAAGTACATCGAGGGCATCGAGTACCCGGCGATCCTGATGGACGGTGTTCGGTCTTTCCAGAACGTCTCGGGCGTCTCGGCTGTGCTGAGGGGGACGGTCACCATCCGAAGCTCTTTCCGGGAGCAGTCCGGCCAGGCCTACGGCATCGTGCTGGACGACCACCTCAGGGTCTCCAACCTCGCGGCGCAGATCGTGCAGGGCTCGATCTCCGACTTCCGCGTCCAGCTGGGCGGCGCGCTCATCGGGCGCGTGATCGCGGACAAGCTGCAGCTGGATGCGGGCGACACCTTCGAGATTGAGAACAAGGGAGAGATCCACCACTTCAAGGTGAGCGCGATCTACCAGACCGGGGTCAATGAAATCGACAGCGTCCGGGTGTACATCAAGATGGACGACGCTCGGGCGCTGTTCAGGAAGCCGACGGGCGCCACCTACCTCCAGGTCAGCCTGATCAACAAGGACCGGGCCCGCGAGGATGCGGCCGAGATGACCAACTCGCTCCAGCACAAGGCCGATGCGTGGCAGGACAGGGAGAAGTCATGGCTGGGCGTCTTCAAGGCCTTCCGGATTGCCGCTGGCATCACGGTCTCCGTGTTCACCCTGATCGCCGGCCTGGCCATGTTCAACACGCTGGCCATGATCGTCCTGGAGAAGACAAAGGAGATCGCGATCCTGCGCTCCATGGGCTACACGCGGGAGGATATCTCGAGGATATTCCTCTGGCAGGCCGTGATCGTGCTCGCCATAGGGACGGTGGGGGGCTGCGCCTTGGGGGCGGTGATCACCTATGCGGTCTCGCAGGTGCCGCTCGACATCTCGGGCATCTTCACCAGCCACAAGTTCCTCGTGAACTGGGACCGCTGGCACTACGTCGAGGCGGTCTTCACGGCGGTCGTCATGGTGATGATGGCGAGCCTCATCCCCTCGAGGCGCGCCGCGCGCCTTGAGCCGGGCGACATCATCCGGGGAACCGCACAATAGGCGCCCATGGCTGAAGACCCCAAGATCGCCCTGCGCTGCCAGGGACTGCAGCGCTACCTCGGAAAGGACGAGGGGAGAGTGCATGTGCTCAAAGGGGTCACCTTCGAGGCCAGGGCAGGCTCCGTCTACGCCATCGTCGGGCCCTCGGGCTGCGGTAAGTCGACGCTCCTTTACCTCCTGGGGCTCCTGGACCAGCCGGATGCCGGCGAGATCTGGATCAACGAGATACTCATGTCGAACAGCGTCGACGCGGTCCGCACTGCCGCGAGGGGAGAGCATATCGGCTTCGTCTTCCAGTTCCACTTCCTGATGCTCGAGTTCACGGCGCTGGAGAACGTGATGATGCCGATGCGCAAGCTCGGGCGGCTCTCGCCGCTGCAGATGGAGGAGAGGGGGGCCCACCTGCTGGATTCCGTCGGGCTCGGGGACAAGCTCCACCGCCTGGGGACTCACCTCTCGGGGGGCGAGCAGCAGAGGGTGGCCATCGCCCGCGCCCTCGCCAACGAGCCTGCAATCATCCTGGCGGACGAGCCGACGGGAAACTTGGACGTCAAGAACGCCACGCTCGTCTTCGACATCCTGACCCGCCTGGCCAAGGACAACGGTCAGGCGGTGGTCCTTGTGACGCACAACCCCGAGATCGCCCACAGGTGCGACTTCACCCGGCCCATGAGGGACGGGGTCTTCGTATAGTTGCCTTGGGGGGCGGGGCGCGGCAGCCTCGGGAAAGGCACTCCAATCGCATTCAATGCTGCTCTACCAAAAGGAATCCTGGGGGTCGCTCCTTAGCCCCCTGGGGCTCGTGCGCAAGCTGCACCGCCAGCGGGCGCTGCTGCGCCAGTTCACCTGGAGGAACATCGAGATCCAGCACAAGGGGAGCGCGCTCGGGCTCGTGTGGTCGGTGCTGAGCCCGCTGCTCCTGTTTGCGGTCTACGCCTTCGTCTTCATCGCCATCTTTCACAGCCGCTACGGGACCGTGCCCTGGGAGACCGGGGCCGACTATGCGATCGCCCTCTTTCTCAGCCTGGCGCTCTTCCAGCTCTTCCAGGAGATGCTGGTATTCTCTCCGCTGGTGGTGGTGCAGAACCCGAACCCTGATCTTGAGCAGTCGGAGCCCAGTTAGC